>NZ_JBHUYJ010000024.1:0-78994 GCF_042668715.1 Streptomyces sp. NPDC057271 | reverse complement strand
CGGTCCGACAACCGCTCACCCGCAGGCACCCTGACCTGCCCCACCCTCGCCACACCACAACCAACGAGCGCAGGACATTTAAGTCACCGGCATTGGGGTTAGCCCGGGCGAGGGACGCGGCCCGAGAATCCGGGTTCGGGCCTGAGGGCTGCCATTAGAGTGCAGATCTCTGCCGCCCCGGGGAAAGCCGGCGTAGACCTCCGCATCGTCCTGCGGTGGCCCACCGGTCCCGGGCGGGTCCGCCATGGACCCCACCGGTTCCCAGGCCGCGGCGGGCGCGGGGGCGGCCCCCGCGGGCGGGTGTACGGCACCCGTCGTCACGCCTGGGGGTGACCTTTGGCCACGGCTACGCAGTCCGCCGCTCCTACCCTGATCGGCTCGGTGCAGCGGGCGTTGAGACTACTGGAGGCCGTGGGCTCCCACGAGGACGGAGCTCCCGCCAAACAACTCGCGCGTGAGGCAGGACTCCCGCTGCCTACCGCCTACCACCTGCTGCGCACCCTGACGCACGAGGGCTATCTCCGCCGCGAGAAGGGTGTGTTCGTCTTCGGCGACGCGGCAGGTCGACTGGCCGGCGGCGGAGTTCTGCAGAATCGTCGCACCAGGATCGAGGACTCCCTCGCGCACTGGCGCGACGAAATCGGGGTCCCCATCTACTTCGCGATCTACCGCGAGGGTGAGATCGAGCTCGTCGCCGTCGCCGATACCCCGTCCGCCCCCGCCGTGGACGAATGGGCCGACTTCCGCGAGACGGGCCATGCGCATGCGATCGGTCAGTGTCTGCTCAGTCAACTGGATCTGAAGACTCGTCAAGACCACCTCGATCGCCACCCGGTGGAATCCATCACCCCGTACACGGTGCGTAACCGTCGTACCCTTTTGGATCGTTTGGGCGGTATGGGGCGAATGGAACCCCTGGTGGAGCGTCAGGAATATGCGCTGGGCACGGTCTGTGCCGCAATCCCCATCACCGCGGGCTCCACCGCGGCCACGATGGCCATTTCCGTCCCCCTCCACCAGGAAGAACGGTTGCTACCCGCAGTCAACCGACTACGCAAAGAAATCGGAGGGCTCTTCAGCTCCTTCGCTTTCTCTATCAGTATCTGAAAAATCACTCCTTGTGATCTGCTAGTGCGTGCAGCACGATTGCGTCAAGCAGGCCATGAGGGATCATTCCTGGCCGTTTTGGGCACAGCTTTCAGCTGCTGTGTTTACACAACTGCTTCATCTACTGCGGGGTACATCATGCGAGAGTCGGTGCAGGCCGAGGTCCTGATGAGCTTCCTCGTCTCCGAGGAGCTCTCCTTCAGGATTCCGGTGGAGCTGCGTTACGAGACCCGGGATCCCTACGCGGTGCGGATGACGTTCCACCTTCCCGGAGACGCGCCTGTGACCTGGGCGTTCGGCCGGGAGCTGCTCCTCGACGGGATCAACGGACCGAGCGGGGACGGCGATGTGCACATCGCGCCGACCGAACCCGAGGCTCTCTCGGACGTCGCCATCCGGCTCCAGGTCGGCAGCGACCGTGCCCTGTTCCGCGCCAGCGCCCCGCCCCTCGTCGCGTTCCTCGACCGTACGGACAAGCTCGTTCCACTTGGCCAGGAACGGACATTGGGTGACTTCGAGGACAATCTGGAGGCGGCGCTCGGCCGGATCCTCGCGGAGGAGAACGCCGGCTGACCCGGCCGTCCCGGCCGCGCGGTCAGGTCGCCCCGGCTGACCCGGCTGAGCAGCCCGCCCCGGCCGCTACCCCGGCCGACCGTCATTTTGCGCGGCGGCGGCGACCACCCCTGGCCGCAGGCTTCCCCACGCCGCCCGGCCGGTCGGCGGAGACCACCAGGGCCGCGAGAGCGGTGGTGAGCGGGACCGAGGCGACCAGCCCGATCGATCCCACCAGCGTGCGGACGATCTCCTGCGCGACCAGTTCGCTGTTGGCCACCGTCCCCACGCTGCTCTGAGCGATGGAGAAGAGCAGCAGCAGGGGCAGGGCCGCACCGGCGTACGCCAGTACCAGCGTGTTCACCACGGACGCGATGTGGTCGCGGCCGATCCGGATCCCGGCCCGGTACAGCGCGCGCCGCCCCATGCGGGGATCGGCCTGGTGCAGCTCCCACACCGACGAGGTCTGCGTCACCGTCACATCGTCGAGGACACCGAGCGAACCGATGATGATGCCGGCCAGCAGCAGACCCGACATGTCGATTTCCGGGTAGAGACCGTGGATCAGGCCGGTGTAGTCGTCGGTGTTCCCGGTCAGTGACGCCCAGCTGACGAAGTACGAGCCGAGGAGACCGATCAGCAGCAGCGAGATCAGTGTCCCGAGGACCGCGACCGACGTACGGGCCGACAGGCCGTGGCACATGTAGAGAGCGATCAGCATGATCGCGCTCGACCCGACCACCGCGACCACCAGCGGATTCGAGCCCTCGAGAATCGCCGGCAGGATGAAGAAGGTCAGGATCAGGAAGCTCACCGCGAGCGAGATCAGCGCCATCACTCCGCGCATCCGGCCGACGAGCACGACCACGAGCGCGAAGATCAGGGCGAGGACCGTCAGCGGAACCTTCCGGTTCACATCCGTCACCGAGTACTGCAGATCGCGGGGGGCGTCCGGCGCGTACGCCACCACCACGCCCTGTCCCTCGTCCAGTTGGCGCGGCGCGTCGGGCTGCACGATCTCGGTGAAGGTACGGCCCTGGTCCGGACCGCTCGTGACCTCGATCGTCGCCTTCTCGCACTGCCCCTGCTGCGCGTTGACCGCCTCGCGCCCCTGGGGCGTCGAGACGTCCCCGGTCGGCGGTACCTGACCGGCGTTCACGTCCTGGCAGTCGACCTGCTCGACCGAGGTGACCTTGCCCTGGTAGGTCTGCCGGTCGAAGCCGACGCCGGTGCGTTCGTGCTCCGGGGCGCCGCCGGGCCATAGGACGACGAGCCCGACCACGACGGCCGTGGCGAACGGGATCAGGACGGCCGCGATGACTCTGCGTAGATGCCGGGAGACGGGCGCGGCGGGTCCATGGCTGTGGGTGTGGCCGTGCCCGTGACCGACGTCGCCAGGTCCGTGACCGACGTCGCCGTGTCCGTCGTGGCCGTCGGGTTCCGGGTTCTGCTGCGAGGAAGTCACCGACCGATCATCGCAAGAACGATGGGGGCCCACTGTTCAGCACGGCCGGGTTGACGCTAGCGTGGTGCCACCTTTGCACACGCGGGAGCTCGGAGCACCGGGCTGAGAGGGCGCTGATCACCGTACGCGCGTACCGATGTACGTACGGGAGGAGGCTGCGCCGACCGCCGAACCTGTTACCGGGTAATGCCGGCGTAGGGAGATCGGTCTCATGACCATTCAGGATGCACGCACGCCTGCCACCAGCGAGAACGCCGGCCTGGACGAGCGCAAGCCGGGCTGGCACAAGGGGTACGTCGAGGGCTCGCGCCCCGACCTCCGGGTGCCCGTCCGCCAGGTGCACCTCACCAACGGCAAGGACGTGACGCTGTACGACACGTCCGGTCCGTACACCGACCCCACCATCGACACCGACGTACGCCGCGGCCTTCCGCCGCTGCGCGAGAACTGGATCATCGCGCGGGGTGACACGGAGGAGTATGCCGGTCGCCCGGTCCGCCCCGAGGACGACGGCATCAAGCACACCTCGCCGCGCGGAGGCCTGAAGAACCTCGACGCGGTCTTCCCCGGCCGTCCCCGCCAGCCCCGCCGGGGCCGTGACGGCCAGGCCGTGACCCAGCTCGCGTACGCCCGCCGGGGCGAGATCACCCCGGAGATGGAGTACGTCGCGATCCGCGAGAACGTCTCCCCCGAGGTCGTACGGGAGGAGATCGCGGCAGGTCGGGCTGTCCTTCCGGTCAACGTCAACCACCCGGAGATCGAGCCGATGATCATCGGCAAGCGGTTCCTGGTGAAGGTCAACGCCAACATCGGCAACTCCGCCGTCACCTCCTCCATCGAGGAGGAGGTGGAGAAGATGACCTGGGCGACCAAGTGGGGCGCCGACACGGTCATGGACCTCTCCACCGGCCGCAACATCCACACCACGCGCGAGTGGGTGCTGCGCAACTCCCCCGTGCCGATCGGCACCGTGCCGCTCTACCAGGCGCTGGAGAAGGTCGACGGCAAGGCCGAGGAGCTGACCTGGGAGATCTACAAGGACACCGTCATCGAGCAGGCCGAGCAGGGCGTCGACTACATGACGGTCCACGCCGGCGTGCTGCTGCCGTACGTGCCGCTGACGGCCCGTCGCAAGACAGGCATCGTCTCGCGCGGCGGCTCGATCATGGCCGCCTGGTGCCTGGCGCACCACAAGGAGAACTTCCTCTACACGAACTTCGAGGAGCTCTGCGAGATCCTGGCGACGTACGACGTCACGTACTCGCTGGGCGACGGGCTGCGGCCCGGCTCCATCGCCGACGCCAACGACGAGGCGCAGTTCGCTGAACTGCGCACGCTCGGCGAGCTGAACACGATCGCCAAGCGCCACAACGTGCAGACGATGATCGAGGGCCCGGGCCACGTCCCGATGCACAAGATCAAGGAGAACATCGACCTCCAGCAGGAGATCTGCGAGGAGGCGCCGTTCTACACGCTCGGCCCGCTCACCACGGACGTCGCCCCGGCGTACGACCACATCACCTCGGGCATCGGCGCCGCGATGATCGCCTGGTGGGGTACGGCGATGCTCTGCTACGTCACGCCCAAGGAGCACCTGGGCCTGCCCAACCGCGATGACGTGAAGACCGGTGTCATCACGTACAAGATCGCGGCGCACGCGGCCGACCTGGCCAAGGGGCACCCGGGGGCGCAGGAGTGGGACGACGCGCTGTCGGACGCGCGGTTCGAGTTCCGCTGGGAGGACCAGTTCAACCTGGCGCTCGACCCGGACACCGCCCGCGAGTTCCACGACGAGACGCTGCCGGCGGAGCCCGCGAAGACCGCGCACTTCTGTTCGATGTGCGGTCCGAAGTTCTGCTCGATGAAGATCAGCAGAAGCATCACAGAGCAGTTCGGTGGAGAAGCGGACGCCAGCCCCGAGGAGATCGAGGCCGGGATGTTGGAGAAGTCCAAGGAGTTCGCGGCCGCTGGCAACCGGGTCTACCTGCCGCTGGCGGACTGATCCGCGGATGACAGGCAACCGGCCGACGGGTACGGGGGCGTCGTCGGCCGGTCGTTTGCCTGAGGACAGGGGTGCTTAGCGTCCCCAGCCGATTCACCTGCTGGCTGAAGTTGCCCTCCGTCCTCTATGGCTAGGGGGCAACGCAGCACAGGTGGTGGGCTTCAGCCACGAGTGCTTCCGGCGGCGGCTGCGGAAGCGAAGCCAGGTTGGTGAGCGACTTAGTAGAACATTCGTTCCGCCTCCGCTAGGACAGGCTCCCAGACCTCGGATGGTCTTGCGGGAGGCACGTTGAATCCCTGAACTAGCAAGCGGAGCACTTGTTCCAGAGACGTTCTGCCGGTGGGAAAGTGCACTCGTTCAAGAGGCCACCCGGGGCCTCCCGGCCCATCAGGCTCGGGCAGCAAGGCATGAAGATCTAGATGAGCTGCCGGGTGCTGGTCCTCCGCTTCGTAGGCGTAGTCGTAGCGGAAGACTTCAGAGTGGTCGGTATCTGTCCACTGGTACTGGATCTTGGATTCGGTGACGGCCAAGCGATTGTTCCCTGTAAGTGACAGCCGGTAGCCGACCTTCAGCCAGTGGCCATCCCGAAGCTTGAGCATCCCGGCGTCGGAAACAAGAGGTGCCCTGTACCCACCTTCCAGAACCCATACGGCGTCTCCTCTCAGGGAGGGCCTCAGGATCAAGCGCTGCCCCTGCTCCATCACTGTGATCGCCAACAGCTTCTGCGCGAGTTCGCGGAATGCCGTCGCGGACTGCCTGCCACCTTGGCGAACCTTGGCAGACAGTGTGCGCACCTCAGCGCACTTGTTCTCGACTTCGCTCATCGGAAGGCCCAGCAAGCAACGGGTCATCGGACGGAAGTAGATGGAGCAAGATCAAGACGTCCGTGAGGGCTCCTGGATTCTGCAACTTCCCCGAACGGTACTGTCTGAGGACCTCCTCTACCGTCATGCCACAGCGGCTCTTAGCGGCCCAAGTGAGGCGGTCGACGATCTCCTCGCGTGTGATGGGCACGATGTTGGGGTCATCTTCGATGGCCGCCATTTGATCTCCCAGGTAGGAATGAGCGCCTCTGTCTGCCCACCTGTCCAGTGTGCACCCAGACTGCTGATGGCAGCTGGTCGAAGATCTCTCGCACGGGAGCCGTCGGCCACGTAATGGTTCTATTGATGGCTGATCTTCTGGCGGCTGACCCCCAGGCAGCACATGCCTGGGGGTATTCGTCAGGATGACGCGAATTTACCCCAAGCTGGTCACCGAAGAGACCTGCTCTGCGATGCTGGGGGCTGATCGAGAGGGGCAGCAGCGATGCAGTGGAAGATCCACGGGGAACGTCCGATCTATGAGAACCAGTGGGTCAACCTCTGGTTGACCGATGTGGAACAGCCGGACGGGCGCCGGTGGGAGTACCACGTCGTCAAGCTCCGGCACCTGGCCGTGGCCGCCGTGATCAACGACAAGCAAGAGATCCTGATGATGTGGCGGCACCGCTTCATCACGGACTCGTGGGCGTGGGAACTGCCCATGGGCCTGGTCGAGGACGGGGAGAGCCCTGCCGACGCTGCCGCCCGTGAGGTCCTGGAGGAGACGGGCTGGCGGCCTGGACCGATGAAGCCGCTGATCTACGCGGAGCCGGCCAACGGGATCACGGACTCTCAGCACCACGTGTTCCGTGCCGACGGGGCCGCCTACGACGGTCCGCCCACCGAGAAGAACGAATCCGACCGGATCGAGTGGATCCCGCTGGCTGACATCCGGGGCATGATCGACCGCCGCGAGATCGTCAGCAGTGGCTCGCTCGTCGGCCTCCTGTACGTCCTCATGGACGAGGCGATCCGCTGACCTGAGCGGGGAGGAGATCCCGTAGTCGTGACTCGAAGGCCAGGGCTACGGGCTCCCGCCGATACGGGGCCAGCTCCTCGTAGAACTCGCGCAGGTGCCCGGCCACACGCTCCGAGGCGACCGAGGAAGCGGGCTCCAGCGCGTCCGTCGCCGTCTGGCACGCCTGGTCCAGCTTGCCGAGGCTGAGCTGTGTCCGGGCGAGCCAGAACGCGTGGAATGCGCGTCCTCGCTGATTTGCGCTGCTCTCCCGCCTCAAGGCGTCCGCGATCAGGGGTTCGGCGGTCGCTGCCTCGCCGAGTCGGCCGTGTGCGATGCCGGTGTCGACGATGAGCTTGGTCTCGTCGAAGTAGGTCACCCACGCGGGGTCGGGGTCGCTGTCCTTGATCCGTTCGAACTGGCGGTGTGCCTCGCTGATGGCCGCGTGGGTGGCAGTGTGGCTGCCCAACGTCGCGTGGGCGAACGCCTCCCGCAGCGACAGCATCGACAGCACGCGCGGGGTGGTGCCGACTGCTGCGCGGGCCTCGTCCTGGGCTGCGTTGACGAACGCCAACGCGTCCCCGGGCCTGTCCTGGTACGTCGCCTGCAAGCTCATGCAGGCCAGCACGTTGGCCATGAACTCCCGGTCGTCGATCTCCCGGGCGAACTGCAACGCCTCGGTGAAGTACGACCGGGCCTGGTTGTACTGGCGTGCGTCGAAATGCGTCCAGCCCGTGAGGCGCGCGAGCTCAGCGGCCACGCCGTACAGGCCGTGCTGGATGGGGGCGGGGCGATTCTCCTTCAGCAGCTCGACGACGTAGCGGAGCTGCCCGACCACGGCCGGCCGGACCGAGAACTGCCAGATCGGCGTCTTCGCCGCCTACGCCACGACCCTGGGCCGGGCCCTGGTCGACCGCGAGCTCTACCTGCCCAAGTCCTGGACCGAGGACCGTGAACGCTGCCGCACCGCAAGGGTGCCCGACGAGCGGGAGTTCGCCACCAAGGGCGAACTGGCCCGGCGCATGGTGCTGCGGGCCCTCGCCTCGCCGCTGCCCATCGCCTGGGTCACTGCGGATTCCGCACAGAAGACCGCCGATGCCGCCGTGGCCGCCCTCGGCGAGGACATTCGCGAATGGCCGGACGTGAACCCGACGACGTTGCAGGACTCGGCCTATGTCGGCGTCGCGGTCATGAACGGCAAGGCGGGCTTCACCCGTCTGCGTACCCCGTACGTCGAAGAGGAGGACGCGGCCCGCATTGCGTCCGAGACCGCCCACCTCACGGCCGACCCCGCCGACCTGCTCTCCGCCCGGCTCCCCGCAGGCATCGACCTGACCAAGTACGACGGCTACGACGAGGGTGAGGAGCCGCTCGCCGCATAGCCCAGACGACCAATCCGCTTATCCCTGCGTGCTGTTGAGAGGAGGTGAACCCCTATGACTGAGGACCGGATCACTCAGCGCACCGTGACCGTGGTCATGGGCATCATCGCGGCCCTGGCCTTCGTATTCTCCTTCGGCAACGTCTGGGCCCTCGCCCTGCGGCTCGGCATCCCCGAGCCCATCGCGCCGCTGATCGCTCCGATGGTGGACCTGTCCGTGGTCGGACTCCTGGTGGCCCTGCGCTACCTCTCGCTGCGCGGCGTCCCGCCAGAACAGATGAAGGCCGCTACCCGGCTGATGCACTTCTCCGGACTGCTGACCCTGGCCCTCAACATCGCCGAGCCCCTGGCCGCCGGCCACTAAGGCCGCGCTGCCGTGGACGCGGTTGCCCCGCTGCTCCTCCTCGGCTGGGGAGCCGTCGGCCCCCAGCTCCTCCGGGCCTTCCACGCCATCGGCACCCCGGCGCCCGTCCCCGTGGTCACGGAGCCGAGACCGGAACCCCAGCCCGTTCCCGCGCCGGTCGTCCCGGCTGAGGAAGGCGAGTCTGTCACCACCCCGGCCCCTGCCGATCCGGCCCCCGTGCCCGAGCCCGCGCCCGTGACGCTCTCGCCCGTGCCCGCCCCGGCCCTGGCGCCTGCGGTCAAGGTGCCCGAGCCGCTGCTGAACGAGGCACGCTCGATCGCGGACGCCCACCGCGTCCAGCATGACGAGCCCATCACCACTGCCCAGCTCAAGGCGCGGCTCGGCGTCGGCCTGCCCATGGCCACCGCCCTGCACTCGGCCCTGACGGCCTGACCTTCCCGCCGGCCTTCCGGCTCCCCTCCCGCCCCCGGCCCCCAAGGGGCTCGGTCCGCCATGCCCCGAGCAGCCCGCGCATCCGTCGGCCTGCTCGGGGCCCCAGCCCAGCACGAAGGGAGAACCCGCCCTCATGAAGCGCCCCCTGGACCTGCGCCACGTCATCAGCCCCGCCCTGCGGGACCTGATCGAGCTGGCCAACCTCGAAGACTTCGACCGTGTGACGGAGCAGGTCCGCAACGTCCGCGGTTGCACCCGCCCGGTCAACCTCGTCGGCCACACCGCCACCCTCGACGCCGCCACCCGCACCGTGGTCCGCGCTTACTCGACCGCCAACGAACCCACCGGCCGACTCCTCACCACCTGCGGCAACCGCCGCGCCTCCCGCTGCCCGGCCTGCTCCCGCGTCTACGCCGCAGACACGTACCACCTGATCAAGGCGGGACTCTCCGGCGGCAAGACCGTCGCGGAAGACGTCCGCACCCACCCCCGAGTCTTCGCCACGCTCACTGCGCCTTCCTTCGGGCCGGTCCACAACCGCCCCACCACTCCGTCGGGCAGGCCCCTGGACTGCCGCTGCGGCCGGCACCACGCCGAGGACGACGCTGCCCTTGGCACTCCGCTCGCCCTGGCCTCGTACGACTACACCGGCGCCGTGCTCTGGAACGCCCATGCCGGGGCGCTCTGGGCACGCTTCACCATCTACCTCCGGCGCGAACTCGCTGCCCAACTCGGCATCATCCAGAAGGCGTTGAAGGCCGCTCTGCGCGTCTCCTTCGCCAAGGTCGCCGAGTACCAGAAGCGCGGCCTGGTCCACTTCCATGCCGTGATCCGCCTTGACGGCCCCGACGGACACACCACCGCGCCCCCGCCCTGGGCCACCCTCGACGCCCTGGACCACGCCGTCCGCGCCGCTGCCCGACGCGCTCAGCTCACCATCGAGTCGGACGCCGTGGGCGAACGCGTCATCGCCTGGGGCGACCGCATCGACGTCCGTGAGATCAAAGCCCTGGGAGACGGCGAACTCACCGACCAGAAGGTGGCCGCCTACGTCGCCAAGTACGCCACCAAGAGCGCCGAGGGCTCCGGCACGGTCGACCGCACCCTTGTCTGCCGCCCCTGCTCCGGACGCGGATACACCAGCGGCCCGGACGGCTTCCGCGACCTGTGCGCCGACTGCGACGGCACCGGACAGGCCGAACCTCTGCGTGACCTCCAGGTCCAGCAGCACGTACGGCAGATGATCCGCACCGCCTGGGCGCTCGGCCACCTGCCGGAGTTCGCGGACCTCAAGCTCTGGAAGTGGGCCCACATGCTCGGCTTCCGTGGCCACTTCTCCACCAAGTCCCGCGCCTACTCGACCACCCTCGGCGCGCTCCGCGACGTACGCCGAGCCTGGCGCACCGCCCAGGCCGATGCGGCCCGCACCCGCGCCGGCCACCCCGTCCCCGACGAGAACACCACCCTCGTCACTGAAGCCTCCTGGGCCTATCTCGCCTCTGGCTACCGCCCAGGTGAGGAACTCCTCGCCAACCGGGTCCGCCGTGACCTCGCCCATGCCGAACGCCTCAAGACAGAAGGAAACCCCTGGCAGTGATCACGGTCGCGGAGAAGCCGGTTCGTTCCCTGGCAGACGAGGCCAGGGAACGTTGGATCCGGAAGTGCGTGGACGAGGCCCCGCCGCTGAGTGACGCCCAGCTCAAGAGCATCGGCACGGTGCTGGGCATCCGCCTCACTCGGAAGTACGCCACACAGGGTTGAGCGTCATCTGGGGCGACAGCCGGCCTGTTTGGGCTGCCTGGGAAGGGTTCGCCCGCCGTTCTCACCCTGCATGACGCACATTGCCCCTGGCACCTTTGCGCGCTGACTGCCAGCTTCACGCTTTGCCGTCCACCTCAGGTATCGCGGCCAGATGGCCTGAAGCCCACGGGCGCGCGGACACTACCACTTAGGATGATGCCAAACGACAGCCCTGTTTAGGGGGTAGTAGATGAACCTTTCGGCACGCTTATTCGGCGGCGCAGTCGTCTCAGTGGCTCTATCCATATCTGCTCATCTTCTCCCAAGCATTCCTCCGGTAGCCTTAGCCCTTGCGAACGAGGACTCACCGATGGTGGATGCTTTCGCCTACGGAAAGTTTGGGGGGGTGATTATTCCGTCGGGAATGATCGGGTCGGCATCCGGAGGTGCGGCGCTCTTGCTCATCCTGATTTATCGCAGGGTGTTTCTCTGGCGCCCTGGAGGCCGACTCTTCGTCTTCTCTGGTCTGTTGCTCTCCGGGGTTACTCTAGGGGCCCTTTGGATTCTGTGCACGGCCGGCGGGGTAGACGCTTTCTTGCCTGTTTCTGCTCTGGCTGCCGTTCTGGCCTTCTTGACGTGGTTTGCGATCCCCGCGCTTGGAGCAGAGGTTACGCTAACCCTACTTCCACTACTTGCCCAGAGAGGGGAAGCGAAAGCCAAGAGTGTCCCGGGTGGTAAAGGGACGGCTGGCGAAATATTCCCGATAGAAGCTTCACATGACCGCACCAGATTGCAGGACGGGTGGCTGGAGTAGTGAAGCGCGTTGCTTTTACTGTTTCGTCGATCGCAGGGAAGGCTGCTTTATGTCCGGTAAGAGTGTCAGTCCACTTGTGATGATTGGAATCGGGCTGGGCTGGCTCGCAATCACTGGTGTGGCTTTGGTGATCGCAATTGCGGTCTCGGATTTGATTTATAGTCCGGGTCGAGAAACCTGGCTTGGTCCTGCTGGGGCCGGGGTGGGATTCCTGGTGGGCCTTGCGTGGTCAAGATGGTGCATGCAGAAGGTGCAGAATCGGCAGAGAGAGTGAGACGTGGCCGATTCTGCGCCATTCAATGGTTGCACTCCAGTGAGGCATTCTTGGGCGGATAAGCGCCTGCTAGCCGCAGGTCAGACGCACCTGTGGCCCCATTATGCCGTGGGTTTCGTACCAAACCCCATTACTATTCCTCAGTGACCGCTGAATGATGCGGGTGCGGTAGAGCTGGCTACCTGCCCCCACAGAACATTTCCAGGATGCGGTGACCCAGATATAGGAGATATTCTCCTTCTGGGCCGCATTTGACGCTTTGCTGACCCAGATCCCGAGGCCCCGATACTGCTCAATGTAGCTATCCAGCTTAATGCGCCCGTTTTGATTGCAGAGTAGGCGGTTGCTGACCTCTACGCGGCCGGATTTCGTGTACGGTTTGTTGATTGTGAGGTAGCACGAGGGGGCGGCTGAAGCCGCCTGAATCCCGACGAGTTCAGACTGCCTGGAAGCTGATACGGTTTGCACCTCAACTGCTTCAGGCTGCCTGGAATCTACCTCCGTCGCCCACTGAGTGATCCTTGTCAGATCATCTTCAGTTGTCGCGTTCAGGGCGTTCCAAACTGTGAGCTGCCCCTTTCGGGACAGCGTGGAGACCATCACTCCTGTTTCCGGGTGAAGCGAAGTCATTAGTTGCGACCCGTTTGGCAGCACGGAAAGCGACTTCTGTGCGCCATCGTCCGAGAGTGTGCTTTGCGGGATGTCCGTCTTCGCTGCAACCCGGGTTACCGAAACCTGATCGCCTAGTTCGGAATCCAGATCAACTACTAGGGTCTGTCCAATCTCCCCGTAATTCTCTGAAATCGGGGCGCTACTTGCCGACATCCCCGAGACTTCGCTCAGCAGAGAAGTGAACGTGTCAACTCCGGATCCAGCCGCCGGGGCGGCCTCAATGACTGGATCAATCGTCTTCGGGTCCACATTTCCGTCGGCGAGATACTGTTCGTCGGACACGATCTCCGGCATTACTTCTGCCCCGGACTCTCCGGCGAATGCATTGGACGCCGGGAGTATCGCTAGACAGACGGCTATAGTCATAGTCGGAGTCTTGATGCCTCTTAGTAACTTCCCCCCTGGTTTCTTGGATCGATCTTTCGGAGGGATAGTTACACGCGAGACAACGCTATGGGGCACCGACGCGGCAAGATGGCCGGAAATTTGCTCTTAGCAAAGGTGGTCCGGAGCGGCTTCTGGTGAACGGTGAACGACATATTCCTGCAGGCTGCAGGGGAAGCTACTGTGTGAGGAAGTCGAGTAGCGGAATTTACTACAACGATGCATACCGGTCACAGCGGTTGAGGCTGCCGAGGTCATGGCCAGCAACATCTAGGCCCTTATGGGCAGCCTCCTTACTCGGAAGTGCGCCACACAGGCTTGAGTAGCTCGTAGTCGAACGCTTTGTTCCCCTTACCGCCGGGGACGGCCACAACGGCTACGAGCGCATCCTTTATGGCCTTGCGCTTCTGCGTCAGCGTCTTGCCCTTGAACGACGCGGCAATGTCGGCTTCTGCGGCCTCGGCCTCCGCCTTCAACGCCTCGTTCTTCGCCTGGTCGGCACGCAGCTCCTTGATGCGCCGCTCGATCACCGGAAGGTTCCGGAAGAACGCCTCGTCGTCAATGTCGGCGTCTTCGTCGTCGTGCCACCGGCGCTCCAGTTCCTTGCGGCTGCGGATGGCGCGTTCTAGGGCTTCGGCCTTGTCCCAGTCGGGCACGTCGCGGGACTTGCTGGCGGCGTCCTTCTCCAGCTTGGCGATGACCACGTCCACCACGAACCTGTCGGTCTCGTCGCCCCGCTTGTACGTCTTGTTGCAGCCCCCGTCGACGGTCTTCTTGCACATGTAGGCGTGCTTGTACTTCAACCAGTCGTTCGCCTTGATGCCGATCATCTTGTTGTTGCAGACAGTCCCGTCCTCCAGGACGTGGCCGCACCTGAGGATGCCGGTCAGCAGGTACTTGTGCACCAGACCGCCCGTCGGCACGCCCGACCCTCGCCCCCGCTCGCGGATCGTGTTGGTCACGGCGTACCAGTCCTTGGGAGTGACGATCGCCTCCCACTCGCCGACCACGGGGTTGTCGTCCCCGTCGCGGACGAGCTCACCCTTGATCTCCCGGTAGCCGCAGAGTCGCGGGTTCATCAGTACCTGCTTGACGGTCTGGTACTGGAAGGGGTTGCCCCGGCTCGTGATGAACTCGGCCTCCTTCCACTGCCGGGTGATCTCGGAAATGGACGCCCCCGCGATCACGTCCTTGACGGCCTGGCGGATCGCGTCGGCCTCCTTCGGGCGGAGCGTGACCTTGTCGTCTTCCCAGCCGAACGGGCGCCACGCAGAGACGGCCAGGCCACGAACCGCCCGGTTGCGGTGGCTGTTGCGTGAGCGGCGCTGCTTCTTCCTCGTCTCGCTGAGCGACATGGCCACGCCCACGAGGCCCTTGATCTCGAATCCCTCGGCGTAGAGGTCCTGGATGCCGTTCGAGTCGTGGTACACGCGGCCTTCGTGCGCCGTGAACGCCTTCAGGTACCGCTCCCAGTCGCTCGGCCGGCGGTAGAGGCGGTCGTCGTTCACGGCCATCACGCCATGGATGGGGTAGCCCTCGGGCGTGTGGCCGGCCTTCAGGTCGGTGATGAGCTGCTCGAAGTCGTCGCGAACGACGCTCTCCTTGCTCGCGCTCTTGTCGTTGTCGGTGTACCGGTAGACCACCAGCCAGTTGAACGCGCGGGAGTGGTCGCCCATCTCGCGGTGCTGGTCCTCGATGCCGTGGGCGTCTTTGACTCGTCCGTCGAACGAGATGCGCGCGTAGCAGACGACGCACTTGAGCGTCGGGTCCGCGGCGAGCATGGCCCGTACCTCGTCCACGGACGGTGTGCCTTCGGGCACCCCTCGCAACCTGCTGACGAGCTCTTCGCGCTTCTCCATCGGCGGCCCCCCTCGGGTCTCATGTGGCTGTCTGCCCACGACCCTAGACCATATGGATACTCTGCTAATGCTTTGTTCGATAAAGATCTCGCAGGACATCCGCCGGGAGCACGGCGGTGACCTCACGTCGGACGAGATCGCGGCCGGCATGGAGGAGAAGTCCAAGGAGTTCGCGGCCTCGGGCAACCGGGTGTACCTGCTGCTGGCTGAGTAGATGCGTGCTTGCGTACGTACGACGTGTCGGGTCGCATGAAGCGGCGGGGGCGGACCGCATGGTCGGGGGCCGTGTGGCTCGCGCCCGCCGTGGCGTCTCCGGCGCCGTGGTCCCGCACCCGCCGGGGCCGGTCTACTCCGGTCCGTGGTCCGGAGGGCCGAAGTCCGGGCTGGTGAAGTCGGGGCTGCTGAACATCGGACGTGTGCCCGAGGCACCCTTGTTCGGGCTGGTGAAGTCCGGGCCGCTGTAACCGATCTTCGGTATGCGATCGGTGCGGGGCGGCACGACCGGCGGTGCCGCCGGGAGGTGATCCGGGGCGGCAAGGGCGTCGCGCAGGAACGGCACGATGCCCCGGTCCACCAGCGCGCGTCGCCAGGCCTCGCGGGCACGGGACAGTTCGTCGTCTGCTTCGGCCGGCGGCGGATCGCTCGCGGCCACCTGCGTCGACCGGTTGCCCAGCGCCGTGAGCAGCAGCCCGACCGCGGCGCAGAGGAGGCCGGCGGCGGCGACGGCGCCGAAGAACCACCCTGCGGTCAGCAGCGTGTCGGCAAACACGAGCGTGGGGGCGAGCACCTTCAGTACGGCGCCGACCAGCAGGAATATCACCGCTGCCGGGCCGGCGAGTACCGGTGCGAGGACCGTCACGATCGCGAGGATGCCCGCGCCCGGTCCGGCGCCCGACCCCTCGCTCTCCGCCGCCAGGACGGCGTTCATCACACTCGAACCGCTCGGTGAGCGGCTCTCTTCGCGGACCTTCACGAAGTGGTCGTACTCGACCGCCGCCGCGGCGGTGATCAGCGCCGTCGCGTTCAGTGCCATCGTGCGCAGCTGTTCGGCCGTGAGCCGCTTGCCGGTCTCGGCGAGATCCGGATGGTCGTGCGCGTTGCGCAGTGCGTCGTCGAGGAGTCGCACGTACTCGGCACGATCCTCGGTCAGCAGGTGCGGAGCCACGTTCATGTGCATCCCCCGATGCTCCGTAGGGCCCTTGCTGACCGTGGGGAACGGGCAGTCGGGCGGAAACGGAGGAGAGCCTGCTACGGATGACCCGATGGTATTGCGGTTATGGCACGGGGTGAGAGGGGGTTTCCTGAAATCGACTGCCCCGGATGCGGAGGGTTATGCCTCAGCCATGCAGGGGGAGTTGGACGACCAGTAGCTTTCCGGCCATGGTCACTCCGCCGTCCATGGCGATCGCGAGACCGTCCGCGTACACGTGCGGACCATCGACGGCCGGGTCCGAGCCGTCCTCGCCGTCCTCCGTGCCGACCTGGCCCAGGAGGTACGGGATGGGGCTGTGACCGTGCACGACACGTCCGCCGCCGTAGGTGGCGAGCAGTTCCTGGACGGCCTGGGGGCCGGCGTCGTCGCGGAAGGCGAAGCGCTTGGTGAACTTGCGGAACAGGTCCCAGACCTCGTCCGCGTCGTTCCGGTTGATGATCTCGTGGACGGTCTCGTTGACGTCCTCGATGGTGGAGCCGTAATCGAGGTAGGCGGTGGTGTCGGAGTGCATCAGCAGATGCCCGTCCTCCTCCACCACGGCGTCGAGCCGGGACATCCACTGGAGGTGGACGTCCTGGAGGCGGTCCATGTCGTGCTTCTGGCCGCCGTTGAGCAGCCAGGCAGCCTGGAAGGTGGCGGTTCCCGCGCCGGAGTTGACCGGGGTGTCCCCGAAGCGCTTGGCGCCGATGAGCAGCAGTTCGTGGTTGCCCATCAGGGCCTTGCAGTAGCCGCCGGCGGCCGCGGCCTCCGCGGAGAGCCGCATGACGAGGTCGATGACCCCGATGCCGTCGGGGCCGCGGTCGGTGAAGTCGCCGAGGAACCAGAGGCGGGCGTTGCCAGCGGCCCAGGCGCCGTTCTCGTCGATGAGGCGCTGCTCGCGCAGGGCGTCGACGAGCTCGTCGAGATAGCCGTGGACGTCGCCGACCACCCAGAGGGGGCCGGGGCCCTCGCCGGCCGGGGCGGGCGCGGGGGCCGCTGCCGGGTCCACGTGGACCTGGACGGTGTCTCCCCGGTTGATCACCGGGAGGTCGCGCTCGGTCGGGGTGTAGCCCTCGGGGAACTGGTCGTCCGGGAAGGCGTTCCCGGGGTGGCCGGGGGTTGCCGCGGCGGGGGTGACCAGGGTGGTCAGGGCGGAGAGGGCGGAGGAGGGCCGGCCGAGGAGGAGCGTGGGGTCGGCGACGGTGACGCGGGCGGGGGGTACCGACTCGGACGGTGCGACCGCCTCGACAGGCTCGGCGTACTCGACAGGCTCGGCGAAGTCGTCGCGCTTCGTGAACTCGACCCGTTCGAAGGAGGCCCCGTGCGCGACGGGTTCACCGTGCGCGCCTGTTTCGAGGGCGGCGCCCTGCGCGACGGGTTCGACGGGCGGCATACCGGGTGCGCCGGTTTCGCCGGGCGTACCCGGGTCGACCGGTGCGCCGGGCTCGTACGGCACGACGGGGTGCCCGGCCGGGGGCTCCGGGGCCTGGCCCTGCACGGGCACCCGGGCGTACGGCGGTACGCGGAAATCACGCAATGTCGCCGTGCGCACCACGGGTTCCTGCCCGGCCCCCTGAGTCATCGACCCCTCCACCACCGTCGCGATGCCCTGCACATCGCGGACCGGCCTGGTCGGGGTGGTCCGCGGTGTCGTGCGCCCATCATAGGAATGAGGGTCCGCCTGTGTGACGCACCAGGGGTGGTGAATCCGGGTCCACTCCGGGTTCACCGGTTGTTTCGCCCGAATTGAGAAGGTCCAGTCCAGGGTTGGGGCAGGGCCGAGGCCTGGTTTGTGTCCGGCTCCGGGTCCGTACCCCATCCGTACCCGACCCCCACCCGACCCGACGTGGGCCGGGTTTCGGCGCGTACGCGTTCTTCGTCAGTCCTTCGAAGGAGACCGGGGCGGACTCACCGTCGTCCGCGGCGGACGCCTCTGGGAGGACGTCCGCACGATGAGTTCGGTCGGTATCACCTGCTCGACCGGTCCGTCGGTGTCGATCCCCTCGATGGCGTCGATGAGGAGCTGGACGACGGCCGTGCCGATCCGGCGCGGTTTGAGCGAAAGGGTCGTGATGGGCGGTTCGGTGGTGGCGTAGACGGTCGACTCGCTGCAGCAGACCAGCAGCAGATCGTCCGGGACGCGCAGTCCGTAGCGGCGGGCCGCCGCCAGGAGATCGGTTCCGTTCGGGTCGAAGAGTCCGTAGACCGCGTCGGGACGGTCGGGGCGGGCGAGCAGCCGGTCGGCCGCGACGGCGCCCGCGCACGGATCGTGCGCCGGGTAGGCCTCGTAGACGGGGTCCTGTCCGACCCGCTCGCACCAGTTGAGGTACGCGGTGGTGGACAGGTGGGTGTACGTGTCGGTGGTGGTTCCGGTGAGAAGGCCGATCCGGCGGGCGCCGGCGGCGGCGAGATGGTCGAGGAGCTCGAGTACGGCGGCTTCGTGGTCGTTGTCGACCCAGGCGGTCACCGGGAGGGTGCCGGCGGGGCGTCCGTCGGAGACGACGGGCAGGCCCTGACGGACGAGCTCGGTGACGACCGGGTCGTGGTCGGAGGGGTCGATGACGACGGTGCCGTCGAGGGCGACGTTCGACCAGACGTCATGGCGGGAGGTTGCGGGCAGGATGACCAGGGCATAGCCGCGGGCGAGCGCGGCGGATGTGGCGGCTCTGGCCATCTCCGCGAAGTACGCGAATTCGGTGAAGGTGAAAGGTTCATCCCCGTAGGTCGTCACGGTCAGGCCGATGAGGCCGGACTTGCCGGTACGGAGCGTGCGGGCCGCGGCGGATGGGCGATAGCCCAGCCGGTCTGCGACCTCGCGGACGTGGCGGCGGGTGGCGTCCGGGAGCCGGCCCTTGCCGTTGAGCGCGTCGGAGACAGTCGTGATGGAGACCCCGGCGGCGGCGGCCACATCCCGGATGCCCGCTCGCCCCTGCCGGCTTCCCCGGGTCTGTGCCCGGCTCACCTGGTGCTTCCCTGCTGCTGTCATGGCGAGCCGATAGTAGGGCGAGGCCGGGTGGTTGGGACGCCCGCATATGCGCCCA
The DNA here is from genome assembly GCF_042668715.1 of Streptomyces sp. NPDC057271. NCBI lineage: Bacteria > Bacillati > Actinomycetota > Actinomycetes > Kitasatosporales > Streptomycetaceae > Streptomyces > Streptomyces sp. NPDC057271. Next base: position 59,897 of record NZ_JBHUYJ010000024.1, on the reverse strand, counting down.
TTGACAGGCACGTTTTTGCATGATCAAAAACTGCCAATTACCTTGGAAGTCAAGCGAGTTAGGGCCTCTTGGGTGTGATCTGCGGTTGTCGACCCGCATGAGCCTGCCAAGGAGGTCATGTCTCGAAGAGGTCTCAACTCACCTCTACGGGCGACGCGCGCCACGGCGCCCGCCACCGGCGCGCGCCACCTGATCCCGCGCTCCCCCTCTCGTCCACAGGTTCCCCACTCCGTTGTCCACAGCCCATTCGCAGCGGAGGCGAATCCTCATAAGGTGAGGAGCATTGGTGGTATGGACGGTCGAGGAGGACCACAGTGAGCGCAGTGAGCGAGACCGGCGGAACCGGCGGGACGGGCGCGGGCAGCCCCAGGCTCCGTGCGGTTCTGGACGGCATCCCCACCTACAAGCCGGGCAAGCCCGCCGCCGCGGGCGGTGCGGTCGCCTTCAAGCTGTCCTCCAACGAGAACCCGTATCCGCCCCTGCCGGGTGTGATGGAGAGCGCGCTGTCCGCGGCAGCCGCCTTCAACCGCTACCCCGACATGGCCTGCACGGGCCTGATGAACGAGCTCGCCGACCGCTTCGGGGTCCCGGTCTCGCATCTGGCCACCGGTACGGGGTCGGTCGGCGTGGCCCAGTCGCTGCTGCAGGCGACCTCGGGCCCGGGTGACGAGGTCATCTACGCCTGGCGGTCCTTCGAGGCGTACCCGATCATCACGCAGATCAGTGGGGCCACCTCCGTGCAGGTCCCGCTGACCGACGGTGAGGTGCACGACCTCGACGCGATGGCCGAGGCGATCACCGACCGGACGCGGCTGATCTTCGTCTGCAATCCGAACAACCCCACGGGCACGGCGGTGCGCCGCGCCGAGCTGGAGCGCTTCCTGGACCGGGTGCCCTCCGACATCCTGGTCGTGATCGACGAGGCGTACCGCGAGTTCGTCCGTGACACCGACATCCCGGACGGTATCGAGCTGTACCGCGACCGGCCGAACGTCGCCGTGCTGCGGACGTTCTCCAAGGCGTACGGCCTGGCCGGGCTCCGGGTCGGTTTCGCGATCGCCCATGAGCCGGTGGCGGCGGCGCTGCGCAAGACGGCGGTGCCGTTCGGCGTGAGTCAGCTGGCGCAGGACGCGGCGGTGGCCTCGCTGCGGGCCGAGGACGAACTGCTCGGACGGGTCGGCTCGTTGGTGGGCGAGCGCGAGCGGGTCCACGCGGGGCTCGTGGCCCAGGGCTGGACCGTTCCGGACACTCAGGCGAACTTCGTCTGGCTGCGGCTCGGTGAGCGGACGCTGGACTTCGCGGCGGAGTGCGAGCGGCACGGCGTGGTGGTGCGGCCGTTCGCGGGCGAGGGCGTGCGCGTCACGATCGGTGAGTGCGAGGCCAACGACCTGTTCCTGAAGACGGCGGAGGGCTTCCGTAACGGAGGTTGATCGACGGAGGTGGATCGAAGGAGAGAGATCAGCAGCGGTTGATCAACGGAAGATGATCAGCGGAGGCTGATCGACGAGGGCTGATCGGGGCGCCGGGTAGGCGGCCGGTCAGCTCTCCACGCGCTCGACGCGGATCGGGTCACCGTCCCTGACGGTGGCCAGGACGCGCACGTCGCCGTCCAGTGAGCCCAGCACGTTGCAGGGGCTCGCGAGCCGGCATTCGGAGCCCCGGGATATCGGGGTGGGGCCGTAGGGGAGTGCGAGGGCGTCGCCCTCGGTCCAGAAGGCGACCGTGCCCGGCTCCACCACCTGCCGCGCGCCGGCCTCGACGGCGGCGGAGACCGGAGTGTCGCAGTACACCTCCTCACCCCAGGTCCGGGCGGTGGAGGAGATCGGCAGAGCCCCCACCAGCGCCTTGCTCGTGGGGGTTTCGTCGAGGGTCGCCGTGGTGTGCCCGGCGGGCCAGGAGATACGGATCTGAAGGGTCATAGCCGGGATTCAACAATATGTTGAAGCCCCCGGGAAGGGGTGACCTTCGGTAGGGGGACCCCCGGTCTTACATACGGATTTCGTATGAGCCATAATGCTTGTGAATGTGAACGCGTTCACAAGCGTGTCCCGTTCCTCCCTGGATCGGTGGAATTAAAGGGGCAAACTGCCGATGTGATCACGGCAAGGTAAGGAGAAGACGACGTGGACCTAGCTCTGGCGCCAGAGACCTTGGCGCGATGGCAGTTCGGCATCACCACCGTCTACCACTTTCTCTTCGTTCCCCTGACGATCTCCCTCGCTGCTCTCACCGCCGGCCTCCAGACCGCGTGGGTGCGCACGGAGAACGAGAAGTACCTCAAGGCGACGAAGTTCTGGGGCAAGCTGTTCCTGATCAACATCGCGATGGGTGTCGTCACCGGCATCGTGCAGGAGTTCCAGTTCGGCATGAACTGGTCCGACTACTCGCGCTTCGTCGGCGATGTCTTCGGGGCGCCGCTGGCCTTTGAGGCGCTGATCGCCTTCTTCTTCGAGTCCACGTTCATCGGCCTGTGGATCTTCGGCTGGGACAAGCTGCCCAAGAAGATCCACCTGGCCTGTATGTGGATGGTGTCGATCGGCACCATCCTCTCGGCGTACTTCATCCTGGCGGCCAACTCCTGGATGCAGCACCCGGTCGGTTACCGGATCAACGAGGAGCGCGGCCGGGCCGAGCTCACCGACTTCTGGCTGGTGCTGACCCAGAACACCGCGCTCACACAGTTCTTCCACACCATGACGGCCGCCTTCCTGGTCGGAGGCGCGTTCATGGTGGGCATCTCCGCCTTCCACCTGGCGCGCAAGAAGCACGTCCCGGTGATGCGGACCTCGCTGCGGCTCGGCCTGATCACTCTGATCATCGCCGGACTCGGCACCGCCATCAGCGGCGACCTGCTCGGCAAGGTCATGTTCAAGCAGCAGCCGATGAAGATGGCCGCCGCCGAGGCGCTCTGGGACGGCGAAGCACCCGCGCCGTTCTCGATCTTCGCGTACGGCGATGTCGACAAGGGCCACAACAAGGTGGCGATAGAGATCCCGGGACTGCTGTCCTTCCTGGCCAACGACGACTTCAGCTCGTACGTCCCGGGCATCAACGACATCAACAAGGCGGAGCAGGAGAAGTTCGGGCCCGGCGACTACCGGCCCAACATCCCTGTCGCGTACTGGGGCTTCCGCTGGATGATCGGCTTCGGTATGGCCTCCCTGACCATCGGCATGGTGGGCCTCTGGCTGACCCGGAAGAAGTTCATGCTGGCGCCGGGGATGCGGACCGGTGAGGACGAGGTGCCGAATCTGGTCCTGTTCAAGCGGAAGGCGCTCAGCCCCCGCCTGGGCAGGTGGTACTGGATCGTCGCCCTCTGGACCATGGCGTTCCCGCTGATCGCCAACTCCTGGGGCTGGATCTTCACCGAGATGGGACGCCAGCCGTGGGTCGTCTACGGCGTGCTGCGCACCAGGGACGCGGTCTCCCCCGGCACCTCCCAGGGCGAGGTCCTCACCTCGATGATCGTCTTCACGCTGCTCTACGCGGTGCTCGCCGTGATCGAGGTCAAGCTGCTGGTGAAGTACGTCAAGGCCGGACCTCCCGAACTCGGCGAGTCCGACCTCAACCCGCCCACCAAGATCGGCGGGGACGACCGTGACCCCGACCGGCCCATGGCCTTCTCGTACTGAGGCTCAGGAGATCGAGGCATGGAACTCCACAACGTCTGGTTCGTACTCATCGCCGTCCTCTGGATCGGCTACTTCTTCCTGGAGGGCTTCGACTTCGGGGTCGGCGTCCTGACCAAGCTGCTCGCCCGTGGCCGCACCGAGAAGCGGGTCCTGATCAACACCATCGGTCCCGTCTGGGACGGCAACGAGGTGTGGCTGCTCACGGCCGGCGGCGCGACCTTCGCGGCGTTCCCCGAGTGGTACGCGACGCTCTTCTCCGGCTTCTACCTGCCGCTGCTGATCATCCTGGTCTGTCTGATCATCCGTGGTGTCGCCTTCGAGTACCGGGCGAAGCGGCCCGACGAGAACTGGCAGCGCAACTGGGAGGAGGCCATCTTCTGGACCTCCCTGATCCCCGCCGTGCTGTGGGGCGTCGCCTTCGGCAACATCGTGCGCGGCGTGAAGATCGACAGTGAGATGGAGTACGTCGGCACCTTCGGGGACCTGCTCAACCCGTACGCGCTCCTCGGCGGCCTGGTCACCCTCGCTCTCTTCACCTTCCACGGGACGGTCTTCGCCGCGCTCAAGACGGTGGGGGACATCCGGGCCCGTGCCCGGGCGCTCGCGCTGAAGCTGGGACTCCTGACGGCCGTCCTCGCGCTGGGCTTCCTGATCTGGACCCAGGCGGACAAGGGTGACGGCTGGAGCCTGGGCGCCATGCTCGTCGCCGTGGTGTCGCTGACAGGCGCCATCGTGGCGATCAAGGTGGGGCGTGAAGGCTGGTCGTTCGCGCTGTCGGGTGTCACGATCGCCGCGGCGGTGGCGATGCTCTTCTTCACCCTCTTCCCGAACGTCATGCCGTCTTCGCTCAACCCCGAGTGGAGCCTTACCGTGACGAACGCTTCGTCGAGCCCGTACACCCTGAAGATCATGACCTGGTGCGCCGCGATCGCCGCTCCGCTGGTGATGCTCTACCAGGGCTGGACCTACTGGGTGTTCCGCAAGCGCATCGGTACGCAGCACATCGCCGGCGACGCCGCTCACTAGTGGGAGATGTTTCACGTGAAACCGATCGATCCGCGTCTGCTCCGGTACGCCAGGGCCACCCGCTTCTTCCTCGGAGCGGTCGTGGTGCTCGGCCTGGCCGGGGCGGCGCTGGTCGTCGCCCAGGCGATGCTCATCGCCGACGTGGTCGTGGGGGCCTTCCAGAAGGGCCTGTCGGTTTCTGACCTGACCACGCCCCTGCTCCTGCTTGCCGGAGTCGCGGCGGGGCGGGGCCTGGTCTCCTGGCTGACCGAGCTGGCCGCCCACCGGGCGAGCGCCGCGGTCAAGTCCGAACTGCGAAGGCGGCTGCTCGACCGGGCGGCCTCACTCGGGCCGGGATGGCTCAGCGGCCAGAAAGCAGGCTCGCTGGCCGCTCTCGCCACCCGTGGAGTGGACGCGCTCGACGACTATTTCGCGCGCTATCTGCCGCAGCTGGGGCTCGCGGTGGTGGTGCCGGTGGCGGTCCTGGCCAGGATCGTCACCGAGGACTGGGTCTCGGCGGCGGTCATCGTCGTGACGCTGCCGCTGATCCCCCTCTTCATGATCCTCATCGGCTGGTACACCCAGGCTCGGATGGACCGTCAGTGGAAGCTGCTCTCCCGGCTCTCGGGGCACTTCCTCGACGTGGTGGCCGGGCTGCCGACGCTCAAGGTGTTCGGACGGGCCAAGGCCCAGGCCGAGTCCATCCGCGCCATCACGTCGGAGTACCGGCGAGCGACGATGAAGACGCTGCGCATCGCCTTCCTCTCCTCCTTCGCCCTGGAGCTGCTGTCGACGCTCTCGGTGGCGCTGGTCGCCGTCGGGATCGGCATGCGGCTGGTCCACGGCGACCTCGACCTGTACACGGGTCTGGTCATTCTGATTCTGGCGCCCGAGGCCTATCTGCCGATCCGGCAGGTGGGGGCGCAGTACCACGCGGCGGCGGAGGGACTGGCGGCCGCGGAGGAGATCTTCGAGGTCCTGGAGAGCCCGGCGCCCGAGCACGGCACCGGCGCGGTGACCTCGTCGACCCGTATCGAGCTGACGGACGTGACCGTCCGTCACGCGGGCCGGTCCGAGCCCTCGTTGGACGCGGCTTCGCTCGTCCTGGAGCCCGGTGAGACCGTCGCCCTCGTGGGGCCGAGTGGGGTCGGAAAGTCGACGCTCCTCGATGTGGTGCTGGGGTTCGCCACACCGGAGGAGGGCGGTTCGGTCCAGGTCGGGGGCGCCGAACTCGGCACGCTCGACATGGAGGAGTGGCGGTCGCGGATCGCCTGGGTGCCGCAGCGGCCGTATCTGTTCGCGGGCACGATCGCCGAGAACGTGCGGCTGGCCCGCCCGGACGCCTCCGACGAGGCGGTACGGGAGGCCCTGCGGGACGCCGGCGCGGACGGGTTCGTCCGGTCCCTCCCGGTCGGCATCGACACCATGCTCGGCGAGGACGGCGCGGGTCTCTCGGCGGGCCAGCGCCAACGCCTCGCCCTGGCCCGGGCGTTCCTGGCCGATCGGCCCGTGCTGCTGCTGGACGAGCCCACGGCCGCGCTGGACGGCGGGACAGAGGCGGCCGTGGTCGACGCGGTCCGCCGCCTCGCCGTCGGCCGTACGGTCCTCCTGGTCGTCCACCGCCCCGCACTGCTCGCGGTCGCGGACCGCGTGGTGGAACTCGCGCCGACGAGCGCCCCTGAGGAGCGGCCCACCACGCCCCTGGACCGCTCGTCCTGGCCCTCCGCCGTGCCCGCGCAGGCTACGACGGAGCCGGCCGCGGCCGCGGAGGCCGGGGCAGCGGCGGCGGCAGGCACCGCGGAGACGGGAGAGGGGCGACCGGTCTTCGGACGCGTGCGCGCCATGGCCGGGGAGTTGCGGGGGCGGATGGGTCTCGCCCTGCTGCTCGCGAGCCTGGCGCTCGGATCCGCCGTAGGACTCATGGCGGTCTCCGGGTGGCTCATCTCGCGTGCCTCCGAACAGCCCCCGGTGCTCTACCTGATGGTCGCCGTCACGGCCACGCGGGCGTTCGGCATCGGCCGGGCCGTGTTCCGGTACACCGAGCGGATCGTGTCCCACGACGCGGTGCTGCGGATGCTCGCCGAACTCCGGGTGGCCGTCTACCGGCGCCTGGAGCGCATCGCCCCCGCCGGGCTGCGCCGCGCCCGCCGCGGCGACCTGCTCTCCCGGCTCGTCCAGGACGTCGACGCGCTCCAGGACTACTGGCTGCGCTGGCTGCTGCCCGCGGGCGCGGCGCTCGTGGTGGGGGCCGGGTCCGTCGGGTTCACCGCCTGGCTGCTCCCCGAGGCCGGGGCCGTACTCGCCCTGGGTCTGCTCACCGCGGGCGTCGCCGTACCGCTGCTGAGCGGGACGCTGGCCCGCCGCGCCGAGCGGGAGCTCGCGCCCGCCCGCGGCGCTCTCACCGTCACCGTCGTCGATCTGCTGCGCGGCTGCGCCGAACTGACGGTGGCCGGGGCGCTGAAGGACCGTACCGAACGGGCCGGAGCGGCCGACCGTACGCTCACCGCCATCGCCCGCCGACAGGCGGCCGCCACCGCGCTCGGGGCCGGGCTCTCCGCCCTCGCCTGCGGTCTGACCGTCGCCGCTGCCGCGCTCGTCGGGGTCCAGGCCGTCCGTGACGGCCGTCTGGACGGCGTGGCGCTGGCTGTCGTCGTCCTGACCCCGCTCGCCGCCTTCGAGGCCGTCACCGGCCTCCCGCTCGCCGTCCAGTACCGCCAGCGGGTCAAGCGCAGCGCCGAGCGGGTGTACGAGGTCCTCGACGCCCCCGAACCCGTCCACGAGCCCCCGCGGCCCGCCACGCCGCCGCGAAGTCCCTTCCCGCTGGAGGTCATCGGCCTCTCGGCACGGTACGCGGGGCAGGAGCGGGCGGCGCTCGGCGACTTCGCGCTCACCCTGGAGCCCGGGCGGCGGGTCGCCGTCGTCGGCACCTCCGGATCCGGCAAGACCACGCTCGCCCAGGTGCTGCTCCGCTTCCTGGACGCCGACACCGGCTCGTACCGGATCGGCGGGGTGGAGGCGGCCGAGCTCGGCGGCGACGACGTCCGGCGTCTCGTCGGGCTCTGTGCCCAGGACGCCCACATCTTCGACAGCACCATCCGCGAGAACCTGCGCCTGGCGCGAACCGGCGCGAGCGAGGACGAACTGCGCGCGGCCCTGGACCGGGCCCGTCTGCTCGACTGGGTGGACGGGCTGCCCGACGGGCTCGACACCCTGGTCGGCGAACACGGCTCGCGGCTCTCGGGCGGCCAGCGGCAGCGCCTCGCGCTCGCCCGGGTCCTCCTCGCCGACTTCCCGGTCCTCGTCCTGGACGAGCCGGCGGAGCATCTGGATCTCGCCACGGCGGACGCCCTCACCGACGACCTGCTGCTCGCCACCGAGGGGCGCACCACCGTCCTCATCACCCACCGGCTGCACGGCCTCGACGCCGTCGACGAGGTCGTGGTCCTGGACGAGGGCCGGACGGTGCAGCGCGGGCCCTACGCGGAGCTGGCACGGGCCGACGGTCCGCTGCGGCGGATGCTGGAGCAGGAGCATGAGACCGATCTGCTGCTCACCCCGGGACGGGCTTCGGGCGAGGCTTCGGGCGGGACCACGGGCGGGACCTCGGGCGAGGATTCGGGGCAGGTTGCGGGAGATCCGACTTTTCTTGCCAAATAGGACTTACTAGGCTCACGGTCATGACCGCCGCCGTGCCTGATCTCCCGGACCCCCTGGAAGCCGCCACCCAGGCCACCCGCAGCCTCCAGGGCCTGTCCACGGAACTCACCGCGCGCGTGCCCCAGCTCCTGGAGGCGATGCGCTCGGTCGGCACCGGGCTCGAACTGCACTCCACCCTCGACCGCATCTGCGAGACGGCGGCCGAACTCGCCGGCTCCCGTTACGCGGCCATCGGCGTCGTCGGCGAGGAGGGCGAGGGCCTCTCCGACTTCGTCACCTACGGGGTCGACGCCGACGTCGCCCGCCGGATCGGGCGCCGTCCCGACGGCCACGCCGGGCTGCTCGGCGCACTCATCCGTGAGCCCCGGACCATCCGGCTCGCCGATCTGTCCGCCGACCCCCGCTCCGCCGGGTTCCCGCCCGGACACCCGCCGATGCGGACCTTCCTCGGGGTCCCGATCCGGGTCCAGGGCGAGATCTTCGGCAACCTCTACCTCGCCGAGAAGAGCGACGGCGGCGAGTTCAACGACTACGACGTCCACATGGTCCGCGTCCTCGCCACCGAGGCGGGCATCGCCATCGGCAATGCCCGCCTCTACGAGGCGGCCCGCCAGCGCGAACGCTGGATCGACGGCTCGGTGGCCGTCACCACCGCCCTGCTCTCCGGCGGCGACGCCGACGACGCCCTCTCGGTGGTCGCCGAGCAGGCCCGTAGGCTCGCCGACGCGGCCGCCGGGATCGTGCTCCTTCCCGCCGAGGAAGGCGGCCTGGAGATCGTCGCCGTCTCCTCCGAACCCGCTTCCCCGGCGCTGGGCACGGTGATCCCGCCCGAGAGCGCCGTGGTGGGCCGGCTCCTCGAAGGCGAAGCGGTCTTCGTCGACGACGCCTCCACCGACCCGCGCATGGTCAGCAGCCGCCTCGCCGCCCGGTACGGCCCCAGCATGCTGCTGCCCCTGCACAGCGGCGGCAGGGTGCTCGGCGCGCTCGCCACACCACGCGCGCGTGGCGGCCGGCCGTTCACCGAGGCCGAGCGCACGCTCGCCACCCAGTTCGCCTCCCAGGCCGCGCTCGCGCTGATGATGGCCGAGGCGCAGCGCGACCGGGAGCGGCTGGCCGTCTACGAGGACCGCGACCGGATCGCCCGTGACCTGCACGACCTGGTCATCCAGCGGCTCTTCGCCACCGGGATGATGTTGGAGAGCGCCCAGCGGAGGTCGGTCGTGCCCACGGTGCGCGACGGCGTCGGCAAGGCCGTCGACGAACTCGACGTGACCATCCAGGAGATCCGTACCGCGATCTTCGCGCTCCAGCAGGGGCCCGCCGAGGCCCCCTCCGGGCTGCGCACCCGCGTACTGCGGGAGATCAACATGGCCGCCGTGCCGCTCGGCTTCAAACCCGCGCACCGCCTCCTCGGCGCGATCGACTCGACGGTCGGCGAACTCACCGGCAGGAACCTCATCGCCGCGCTGCGCGAGGCGTTGTCCAATGCCTTCCGGCACGCGCAGGCCACCCGGATCGAGGTCGTCGTCGACGCGGGCGTCGAACTCCCCGACGGCGTCGTCGGAGTGCGGCTCTCGGTCGCCGACGACGGCGTCGGCATCCCGGAAGGCGGGCGGCGCAGTGGACTGCGCAACCTGGCGCGGCGCGCGGAGTCGCTGGGCGGGTCGAGCTGGTGCGAGCCGGGCATCGGCAAGGACGGCGGCGGTACGACGGTGGTGTGGCAGGCGCCTCTGTAGCGGTACCGCCCCGCCTTGGCGGTACCGCCCCGCCCCTTCTGCAGCGGTACCGCCCCTTGTGGGGCCGACGGCTGTCGGACCTGCCCGCCGGCCGGTGCCGGATCCGCCACCGAGGCGTCAGTCGTCGATCGTGCCCGCGAGAATGCGCTCGATCACGACGGCAACGCCGTCCTCGTTGTTGGCGACCGTACGGCGGGAGGCGGCGGCGGTCACGTCCGGGTGGGCGTTGCCCATCGCGTACGAACGGCCTGCCCAGCTGAGCATCTCGATGTCGTTCGGCATGTCCCCGAAGGCCACGACCTCATCGGCGGAGATCCCGCGTTCGGCGCAGCACAGCGCCAGGGTGGACGCCTTGGAGACGCCGAGGCCGCTGATCTCCAGCAGCGCCGTCGGGCTGGACCGCGTGAAGGAGGCCAGCGCGCCGGCGGATGCGCGGGCCGTCGCGAGGAAGTCGTCGGGATCGAGGTCCGGGTGCTGGGCGAGGAGCTTCAGGACCGGGGCGGCGGCGCCCGGATCCTCCTCGAAGAGCAGCTTCTCGGCGGAGGCGACGGTGGCACCGGGGTCGAGGAAGAACGGCGGGTACTGCGGCTCGTAGTGGATGCCGGTGGTGAACTCGACCGCGAACGAGGTGCCGGAGGCGGCGGCACGCAGCGTCGACACGACGTCGAGCGCGACGTCGCGTGCCAGCGGACGCACCTCCAGGAACGTTCCTCCGGAGTGGAGGTCGACGACGGCCGCGCCGTTGGCGCAGATCGCGAGGCCGTGGCCGTGGACATGGTCGCTGACGACATCCATCCAGCGGGCCGGGCGGCCGGTGACGAAGAAGACCTCGATGCCGGCCCGCTCGGCGGCGGCGAGCGCGGCGATCGTGCGCTCCGACACGGACTTGTCGTCCCGCAGCAGCGTGCCGTCGAGGTCGGTGGCGATCAGTCGGGGGGCCGGGGCGGCGCGGCGCGCGGAGTGGGGTGAGGTCACCGATCCATTCTTCCGTACATGGTGCACGGGCGTGCGAGGGGGCGCACATCTGAGAGGGGCATTTCCCGCTCCGCCGCGCGCCCCCGCCGCTGCCCCCGCGCTCCAGGGACCCGCCTCCGCGCCCCCGCTGCCGCCTCCGCGCCCCGGGCCACACTGCCGCGCCTCAGATGTTGCCCCCGCGCCGCGGACACTTCGTCCTGTTCGTCTTCGCCACCGACACGTGGACCGGCGAGCTGACCAACGCCGAGCCGGACAAGCACCTGACGGCCGGGTGGGCCGCCGCGAGCCGCCGGTACCGGCCGAATCCCGAGCGCGTCGACTTCTGGTCTCCGGCCCAGGCATAAACCGGCCAGAGGCGGAAGGGGCCAAGCCGGACCTCTGGTCCGGCCCTTATCCGTCGGCAAGGATCGAAGCATCGAAAGAGACGGCCACAGTTGTTGAACACGGGGACGTCTCGGCTGATATCCGGCTGTTAAAGCACGTCGACAAGGAGTGATGGAATGACGCAGACCGCCGTAACCTCGTTCACTGCCCAGCAGGTCGCCGAAGCCGAGAAGGCGGCGCAGACCCTGGAGGCCCTCGTGGCGCGCCTCGGTTCCGACGAGTCGTTCGCCGCGGCTCTGAAGGACAAGCCTCGCAAGACGCTTGCCGACGCCGGCATCGTCATCGAGAAGGAGTCCATGGAGTCGCTCATGCTCGTCGACGCCGAGCGTTTCGACCGGGCGTGTGAGCTTCTCTTCGACCTGGTCGACTCGGACTTCCTCATCACGATGTCCTCGCCGTCCTGCGGCTGAATCAGAAATCCCGGCGCGATGCGGTTACGTGACCCTTCGTAAGAACTGAGCCGCTACTCGCCCCTCTGGCCGGGGCGCAAGACTCAACGTCTCCGCCGTCCTTGTGCCCCGGCCTTCTCTCTGGGTGAAGAGGTTTTGTATGTCACGCGTGCTGCTGGTCAACCTGGCCAGTCTTCCCATGGATGGGAATCAACCCATATTCCCCATCGGTGTCCGGTGTGTCCAGGACGCCCTGGACCGCGCCGGCCACGTGACGCGGCTCATGGATTTCGTTGCGGAGCCGACCGGTCTGACCGACCTCGATTGGCTCGGTCACGCATGGGATGTCATCGGGTTCACCATTCGGAACATCGACCCCATCGACATCACCTGCAGCACTCATGTCGACGAGTACGTCTCCTTCGCGAAGCGCGTGCGAGCCGAACTCGACCGGCGGGGGCTCGATCCGGTGCTGGTCGGGGGCGGGCCGGGGTTCAGCCTCTTCGGCGACACGCTCGTCGACCGGCTCGGGCTCGACGTGGGAGTCATCGGCCCAGGTGAGCAGGTAATGCTCGACATCGCGACGAACCCGCGGTCCTTCAAGGGGAGAGGGGGCGTCCTGCAGGGAAGGCGGCACTGCGGATTCCTCACCGACACCCTGCGCCACCCGGCCTCGCTCATGGCGGCGTACACGAACGCGCACCAGGCGATGATCGGCGTGGAGACCCGACGGAAGACCTGCTACCAGACCTGCGGGTACTGCCCGTACGCGTACATCGAAGGCGATAACGCCGGGGACCTCAAGCCGCTGGACGTCCTGGCGGAGGAGATCCGCGGTATTCATCGTGCGGGATTCCGGCGCATCTTCTTCACGGACGGTATCTTCAACAGCGAACTGCGGTTCGCGAAGGAAGTCGTCCAGCTCCTCAAGGATCTCTCCCTGGACGGCTTGACCTGGTCGGCGTACTTCACGCCGAAGCCCTTTGACGACGAATTCGGCGAGATGCTCCAGGACAGCGGAGTGGAAGCCGTCGTGGTGTCACCTGACAGCCTCGACGACACCATGATGCGCAACCTGGGCAAGTCCTTCTCGAGCCGGCACGTGTCTCGATTCCTGGAGCGCAGTCGTAAGAACGACCTTCCGGTGAAGGTGAACGTCGTATTCGGCGGTCCGGGCGAGAACAGGGAGACGGTCCGGAACAGTGCCCGTTTCATCAACGAGAATCTCCGCGATGACGAACTCGTGATGCACGTGGGTTATCGGGTGCTACCCGAGACCGCCCTCGCGAGGCAACTCGGGGCGGACGACGACCAATTGCTCTACCCCGTCTTCTATCCCTTCGACATCGACGTTTTCAACTGGATCGTCCAGGATCTGGAATCCAGATTCATCACCCCCCAACTCATGATGAACCTGATGGCCGGCCGTGCGGCTGCGCGCAAGATGGCGAGAACACAGGCAATGCCCACCATCGCGCCCCCGGGGGCCACCTATCTTTCCCTGGCCGGAGTAGGAGGAGGTGGCGGCGGTGGCTGCGGAAAGTGATATCGCCCCCCTCCCGAACCCGCCTACGGGATCGGGACTGACAGCACGCCGCCTCGATGCCGGAGAGGTCGACACGGCTCTGCGGCTCTGCCCGTTCGAGGACATTGACGCCGACGTCATCCGCCGCGAACTGGCGGCCGAAGCGGACTACTGCTGGATGGGCCTGTTCACCCCGGACGGAACGCCGGCGGCGGTGCACCGAGCCATGCGGTGGAACCGGCACCTGCTGCTGAAGGGCGTCTTCGTCGACGACGAGTTCCGGGGGTCGGGAGCCTCGCTCGACGTGGCGTTCGCCATCCGGGACTGGGCGCGGGAGGCCGGATACGAGGGTGTCGTCGCCTGGGTGGAGCCGAACAAGCCCGAGGCGCGCCTGGCGGCCAGGCTGCGGCTGCGTCCTGTCGGCCCGCTCCTGCACCGCTACCTCGTCCAGCTGCCGTACGGCTCCGACGCGGAGCGCCCCGCGGGGCCGCCCCCGCGTACGTCCGGCACGCTCATCGTCCCGGACGGAGGCGAAGCGGGCGGAGGCGAGGCGGGCGGAGGCGAAGCGGGCGGAGGCGAAGCGGGCGGAGGCGAAGCGGCTCCCATGGTCCGGGAACTGCTCGGTGTCCCGTGGAGTTCCTCGGCCGGCACCCGGCTCGCCTGGGTGCTGGACCGCTCACGACTCGTCCTGAGTGGCAACCCGTGCCATTCGACGGGTGACCTGGACAGGTTCCTGGCCGCCGTCGAGGACACCGCGGTGTCGGCCGGCGCGACCGCCGTCGAGGTGCTGGTCGAGGCAGCGGACATCCCGGCCGCGTTGGCCATGGCAGGCCTGGGGGCGCGGCGGCTGAGCCGTTCCCCCGTCGTGCTCGGCAGGGTGTCCTTCGCCGTCGCGGAAACCTCGGGTACGCCGGTCCACCCGGCCACGACGGAGCTGAGGACGCCGTGATCGGAGCACACGAGGCGCGGCGCGTCTGCCTGGAGGAGAGTCCCGAGGCGGCGGCGGAGCTGTTCCGGCGGGAGGGACTCGACCCGCGACGTCTCGAGCGGCTGCTGTTCTCGACGGCCGACGTGGGGGAAGCCGCCCGGTCGGAGACCGTGGAGCTGCTCGACGCCTGGGGGCGGCCGACCGAGGCCGAGCTGTACGTGCCGTCGTGTCGGGACGGGCGTCCGCCGGGCCTGATCGTGGGACTGCACGGCGTCGGGAGCTCAGGGGCGGTGCTCCGGGATCACCTCCAGGCGCTCGCCGACGCCTGCGGCGCGGTCATGCTGTGCCCGAACGCGCTTCGACCGTTCGGGACGAGCAACAACTTCGACGTGGCCGGAATCTTCGGAAGCCGGTTCCGGGAGGCCCGGTGGACGACGGAGCCGGGCGACTTCCCGGTGCGAGCACTGCGCTGGGCCCGTGAGCACCTGGCCGTCGACGTGAACCGCTGCGGTCTGGTGGGGGCCTCGATGGGGGGCATCGCGACGTGGGGCATGGCCTCCCGTCGCTGGGACGGCCTCGCCATGGCGGCGTCCATCAACGGCGCACCCTCGATCTGGGAGATGTTCGGGCCCGACAACACGGTGCGTGAGCTGCTGCCCAATGTCCTGGGTGTCCCGCTGACGGTGGTGCACGGAGTCCGGGATCAGCAGATCCCCCTCGTCCTCGCCCGTGATGCCGTGACGCATCTGAGGGGCCGTGGCCATCAGGGTCTCTCGTTCGTCGAAGTGCCGGACGGAGAGCACAAGCTGAGCACGATGGGCATCGAGCCGGGAAATCCGCAGTTCGACGAGATCGTTCGGTGCTTCGGCGCCGCGCGGAGAACGCCGTGGCCCGGACATGTCCGGCACCGTGCCCGCGAGAGGGCGCACGGCCGGGCCCACTGGGTGGAGATGGACGACCTTCACCCCGGGAGCACGGCGACCGTGGACGCCCGTGCGGTGGACCGTAGGCACCTGGTCATTCGCGCGTCCGGTTGCTCGCGGCTGCGGCTGTTCCTCGGTGACCGGCTGGTGGATCCCGGCCGAGTGCAGGTGACGGTCAACGACAGGTCCCGGGAAATAGATTTCCGTCCGTCCCTGGCGGACGCGATCTCCACGTACGGCGAGGCGGACGCCGACCCCGGCCGCATGGCGCAGATGGTCGTCGACATGACAGTGCCCGAACTTCGTGAGGAAGAAGGAAAGTCTTGCTGAGTCGTGATGAGATGCGTCGGCTGCTGTCGGCACGCGGTCCTGAGCAGGACCAGCTGTTCGCGGAGGCCCGGAAGGCACGGAACGAGCACTTCGGTGCGGCGGTCGTGCTGCGGGGTGTCATCGAGCTGACCAATGTCTGCCGGGTGAACTGCGACTACTGTCCGATGCGTCGTGACAACGTACGCGAGAACGACACCTACTTCCTGTCCGCGGACAAGATCGTCGAGCTGGCCGGCCTGATCCGGGACAACGGGATCGACGTCATCCTGCTCCAGGGCGGCGAGACCCCGGCGCTGATGCCGCTCCTGGAGGAGGTGATCCCGCGGATCCGCCGGCTGTACGGCGACCGGGTCGAGATCCTGCTGAACGTCGGCAACCTCAAGCGGGCCCAGTACGAGCGCCTGCGGGCCGTGGGCGCGACGAGCTACATCCTCAAGCACGAGACGAGCGATCCCGAACTCTTCCTCAGCCTTCGGCACGAAACCCTGGAGACGCGCCTGCGGTGCATGCGGGATCTCCAGGAGGTGGGCTTCAAGGTCGGCACGGGGCTGATCTCCAGCCTCCCGGGGCAGTCGCTGGACAGCATCATCGACGACATCGAGCTGGCGGGTGAGCTCGGTGTGGACATGTGCAGCGTGAGCCCCTTCGTCCCGGCTCCGAACACGCCGATGAGCATCTCGCCGATCGGGGACAACGAGTTGGCGCTCAACGTCATCGCCGTTCTCCGGCTGCGCTACCCGCAGTTGCTGATCCCGTCGGTCAGCGCGCTGGAGCGGGTGGGCAGTGGGGGTCAGTCACGCGGCCTGGACGCCGGCGCCAACGTGATGACCGTCAACTTCTCCAGCGCCAGCGACCAGAAGCGCTATCTGATCTACGGGAAGGACCGTTTCGTCGTCACGCTCGATCACGTGCGGGGACTCGTCCGCTCCTCCGGGCTCGAGCTGAGCGGATCGAGGTTCATCGAGCGGCACGTAGTGAGTGGGGTGGGGGTCTGATGAGCGTCTCCGTCTCCGACGCCGCGAAGTCGGACGTGAGCACCAGCCGGTTCCTGAGGTTCTGGGCCGCGCAGACCGTGTCGCAGGTCGGCCAGCGCTTCGGCATGGTGGCCCTGCCCGTGGTCGCGATCGAGACCCTCCACGCAGGGGCGTCGGAGGTCGGATACCTGACCGCCGCGCTCACCGTGTGCTACTTGCTGATCGGCCTGCCCGCAGGTGCGTGGGTCGATCGATGGTCGAAGCGGACCACGATGATCAGAGCGGCCGTGGTACGCGCCGTCGTGCTGGCCGGCGTCCCCGTGCTGTGGGCCTTCGACCAGCTCTCGCTGATGTGGCTGTACGCGGTCGCGGTGATCGTCGGTCTCGCCTCGGTCTTCTTCGACGTCGCCTACCAGTCGTATGTGCCGTTCATCGTCCCCGACGAGGGCATCGAACGGGCGAACGCGAGGCTGGAGTCGTCGGCCCAGATCTCCGCGGCCGGCGGGCCGGCCGCGGCGGGACTCCTCCTGAAGGCGGTGAGCGCGCCCCTGGTGATCGCCATCGACGCGGTCGCCTATGTGGTGTGTGCCGGTTTCCTGGCGACGGTCAAGGACTCCGAACCGTCCCGCCGCGAGAAGGCGGGAGAGGATTCCCGGCTGGCGCAGGACATCCTGGCCGGCGTCCGGTTCGTCGTGTGCAACCCGGTACTGCGGCGGCTGCTCGTCTCGGTGGGGGTGTCGAACTTCTTCGCCACCATCACCATGACGCTGACGCCCCTGCTCATCCTGAGGACGCTGGGACTCGGCTCCACGGTCATGGGGGTCGTCCTCGGCGTCGGCACGCTCGGTGGCCTGCTGGCCGCGTTCACCCTCCCGAGGGTCCGGGCCCGATTCGACGCGGGCAAGGTCATGGCGGTCGGCCTCCTGCTTGCGGGTGTCTCCATGGCGGCCTTCCCCGTGGCCGGATCCCTGGACGAGTCCGCCTTCGTGATCCCGGTCGCCCTGCTCGTCCTCGGCCAGTTCGGAATGACCTGGGGTGCGGTGACCTTCAACATCGCGCAGGTGAGTGTGCGGCAGCGGGTCTGCCCCAAGAACATGCTGGCCCGGATGACCGCCTCGATCCGTTTCGTGGTGTGGGGAAGCATGCCCGTGGCGGCGATCCTGGCCGGCTGGCTCGGCTCGCACATCGGCGTCGTGCCCTGCCTGTGGATCGGTGTGGTGGGTGGCTTCCTGACGGCTCTCCCCATCATCGGGATGGACCGGCTGATCCATTCCGCGACACCGGCCCCCGATTCCGGTGTCTGAGGCCCGGCGCGGACTGGCCGAAGCCGTCCTCTCGTCCGGAGGACGGATCGGCGAGGCGCTCCCGGAGGCCACCGCGAGCCGCATCACGCGGTGCGCCGAGCAGTACAGGAAGGCAGGTGTCACGGACGGAGACCTGCTGCTGTTCTCCGGCCTCGCGGCGGAGACGCTCCTCGCAGCCGTGGTCGCGTGCTGGAGCGTCGGCGCCGCCGCGTGGGTGACGCCCCGCGCGCCGGAGTCGTTCGCGGCGCACGGCGCGTCGTACACCGTCACTCTCGGGCCCGCCGAGGAGATCACGGTGGCACGGCGCGACACCGCGGCCATGCCGGTCCCCGCCGGTCTCGGTCTGCTGCACGAGACCTCGGGATCCACCGGCGAGCCCAAACTCGCGAGGCGCAGTGTCGAGAGCCTCCGCGCGGAGCACGTCGGCTACCGCGACGGCATGGGACTGCGTGACACGGACACGGTGAGGGTCCCCGCACCGGTGGCGCATTCCTTCGGCTCGGGGGTGGCGCTCGCCGCGCTCCTGTCCGGGTGCCGGGTCGACGCCCGTCCGTTCACGACGGCCTCGGGCGTGGCCCAGGACCTGGACCGGGGCAGGAGCACCAAGCTGGCCGTCACGCCGGCCTTGTTGCGGCTGCTGACGAAGACCCGGCGCACGGGCGACGCCCGGCCCCTGGCGATCCTCGTCGGTGCCGGCACGGTCTCGGACGAGCTGGATGCCGCCTGCGTGGCCCGCTTCGGAGTCTCGATCACACGGGGGTACGGGTCGAGCGAGACCGGAGGGATGTTCATCGGATCCCGCGGGCTCGGGCAGCCGATCCCCGCTGTCGGGATCGTCGGTCCGGATCCGGGATGCCGCGGCGAACTGCTCGTGCGCACGGCGACTCCTGTCTGGGGGTACGCACACGAGCCCGTACGCGACTCGCTCCTGTGGCGGACCGGGGACATCGTCGAGCGTGACGCCTCGGGTCAGGTGTGGTTCGTCGGGCGCGAGCCCGGAGCCGTACGCGCCAACGGCAGGTTCGTGGACGTCTCCGCGATCCGGGCCGCCGTCGGTGAGGTGGAGGGTGTGGAGGAGGTCGAGTTCCTGGTCCTCCCCCGAGTCGGCGACGCGGACTTCGAAGACCTCTACGCGGTGGTCTCCGGACGGCGGCCCTCGCGGGAGACCGTGGAGAACGCGCTGTACTCGAGCGTTCCGCCCGGTGTCGCACCACGGTTGAGGATCTTCGCGGAGTTCCCGCGGACCGATATCGGAAAGCTGGACCGTACCGCGCTCATGGAATGGATCAGGGCGAGATGACTGAACAGATGGTGGCGGATTCCCACGACGCATTGACGGCGGTGATCGACGCGATCGTCTCCGCGGCCGGGAACGCCGGGGTCGACGAGGTCGTACTGGTCCGGCTGCGGTGTCTGCACGGGGCGGACCAGGACACGCTGCTGAAGACTCCCGCGGAGCTCGGTCTCGACTCCCTGACCTGGCTGGAGGTGCTCACGGTGCTCGAAGAGCGCTTCGACGTCCTCCTTCCGGACGCGGTGGCCGTGACTCCCGAATCGCGCACGGTCCTCGGGCTGGCACGTGCACTCGCGGACTGTCGGCGCGCAGGGCGCTGAGTCGGACAGAGAGAAAGGCTGAGAATTCATGAATATCGTTGCCAGTGGCGCCCGGTACCGGGTCATCGATGACTTCCTGCCGCCGGACGAGCTCGCGGAGATCCGTTCGCTGATGAAGCGGCGACCATTCGAAGAAGTCGCCAGTGTCATCTATCCGGAGACGGACGGGAATGCCTTCCGCTCCCGTGGAGCCGTGCTCCGACAGGACACCGGGGCGCCGACGGCCGGGTCGCGGGAACAGGGCGCGCAGCCGGCCGCCTTCCGGACGATCCTCCGGGAACTCGGCGCGCACCCGGACATGTTCGGCGCACCCGGGGAGGACTGGACGGCGGTCGGCTTCAGCTTCTGGCAGTACCCCGCAGGAAGCCGACTGGGCTGGCACAACGATGTGGCGACCGGCCGGCTGGGGGAGTTCGTCTTCTTCCTCCACGAGGAATGGAAGGCGCCCTGGGCCGGCGAACTGCTCATCCTGGACGCCGATCCCGAGACCGTCGACGTCGACACGACCGGCATGTCCGCGAAGGAGGCCGTCGAAGCGAAGGCGAGCCTGGCCTCGCACGCCCTGACGGCCGTCGTTCCGAAGCCGAACCGGCTGGTGCTCGTCCAGGAAGGCACCATCCACTGCATCAACCGGGTGGACCCGACGGCGGGGACGACCTTGCGGCAGACGATGACCGGCTTCGTCGCCGGCGCCGCTCCCGAGCCCGAGCAGCGGTCCATGGACCGGCTGACGTCCCTGCTCGGTTCCGAATAGGCGCCCTCCCGGGCACTCGACTATCGGCGTACTGGCATCTCTCGCCGGATTGGAGACTGGAACATGGAAGAACTGTGGATCACCGAAGGCCCCCGGGAGTTCGAACGGTGGCTCGCACAGGGGAAGGTCGACCCCCAGCAGGTCGAGCGCATCAGAGAGGGACTGGAGATCACCGCCGAGGGGCGGGTCGGCGAGGTGGGCGGTCCGCAGACGCCGGAGATCTACTTCCCCGGTCTCACGGCCCGACCGTGGTGGAGCCGCGATGACTTCCCCTGGCTCGACGAGCTGGAGGCCGCCGCTCCCGCGATCCTCGAGGAGCTGAAGGCCCTGGGCGTCGACCTCGACAACGCCGTATCGCATCCCACGGGGCTGGCCGAGGACGGCAAGTGGCGTGCGCTCTACCTGTCGTGCATCGGCCGGCCGTACGCCAAGAACGTCTCCGCCTTCCCGCGCACGCTGAAGACGCTCTCGGCCATTCACGGCGCCACCGACAGCGGCATGACGTACTTCTCGACCATCATGGGAGGTACGCACATCCGCCCGCACTCCGGCTTCAGCAACGCCCACCTGCGCTGCCACCTTTCCCTGGTGGCGACCGAGGGTTCCCGTATCCGGGTCGACTCGGAGACGCGCGCCTGGCAGGAGGGCAAGGCGTTCGTCTTCGACGACTCCTATGACCACGAGGTGTGGAACGAGGGCGAGGAGCGCCGGACGGTGCTGCTCTTCGACTTCTGGCACCCGGATCTCACCCCGCCGGAGATCGAGGCCCTCACGCACATGATGGGCGTCTGGCGGCGCATGTACTCACGGCACTTCTGGGCCCACCAGATGGACGCCTCGTCCCCCGGCCCGACCTCCCTCGCTGCTTAGGAGAACTGTCCGTCATGACTGTCGGCACCTGGTCCGAGACCGAAGCCTTTCTCAGCGGTGTGCTGTGTGCGCCCGACCCCGACCTCGCCCGCGCGCTGGACGTCAGCGAGCAGGCGGACCTGCCGGTCATCAACGTCTCCGCACTTCAGGGCAAGCAGATCAGCCTGCTGGCACGGATAGCCGGTGCCCGGCGGATCCTCGAGGTGGGAAGCCTCGGCGGCTACAGCGCACTGTGGCTGGCCAAGACGCTGCCTCCGGGCGGCCGCATGGTGACCATCGAGAACAATCCGGTGCATGCCGCGGTCGCCGCGGGCAACCTCAAGGCGGCCGGGCTCGACGACCGTGTCGAGGTCCGGGTGGGCAATGCCGCCGAGCAACTGGCACAGCTCGCGGAGGAGAAGGCCGAGCCCTTCGACTTCTTCTTCATCGACGCCGACCAGCACAACAACGTGACCTACTTCGAGAGCTGCCTGCGACTGGGCCGCTCGGGCAGCGTCATCGTCTTCGACAACGTCGTGAGGGCCGGCGAGGTCCGGAACCTGGAGACGTCGAACGGTGCCGTCCGCGCCACCCAGCGGGTGCTCGAGCTGGTCGGCATCTCCGACCGGGTCGACGGAGTGGTCTTCCAGACGGTGGGCCACCGAGGGCATGACGGCATGCTCGTCATCCGGATGAGCTGACAGACGCACGGGTCCTCCGGGCGTCTCCCGACCGGTTCGTCAGGAGACGCCCCGCGGGCCCGCAATGACGGGGAACACCGATGAGTCGTGCCGATCGCAGGGCGTGACCGATGAGGAGGAAACTGCAGTGACCCGTGATATCCGCACCGTGGACGACGTCCTGCATATGCTGGATCGACTGTTCACCGCGGAGACGGACCGCTGGACGGACGGATCCTGCGATTGGTGGGACGAGTTCTACGCCAACCGTTCCCGGGACATCCCGTTCTTCGTCGACAAGCCGGACGAGAACCTGGCCTCGTACCTGGAACGCGGCCTCGTGACATCCGGCCGGGCCCTGGACCTGGGCTGCGGGCCCGGGCGTAACGCCGTCTTCCTCGCCGCGCAGGGCTACGAGGTGGACGCGGTCGACCTTTCCCGTACCGCGGTGGCCTGGGGCCAGGAGAGGGCCCGCGAAGCCGGCGTGGACGTCCGCTTCCACTGCGGTGACATCTTCACCGTAGGTCTGCCGCCCGGCCGCTACGACCTGATCTACGACTCCGGCTGCCTGCACCACCTGCCGCCGCACCGCCGTGTCAGCTACCTGGCTCTGCTGGAACGGGCGCTCGCCCCCGGCGGCCACTTCGCGCTCGCGTGCTTCGCCTCGGGAGCGACGGGATCGAGACTGCCCGACGAGGAGTTCTACCGCACGCGCAGCCTGGACGGCGGACTGGCCTACACCCTCGATGACCTGCGCGGTCTCTTCCCCGCCTTCACCGAGATCGAGCTGCGTGCCATGAGAAGGCAGTCGCCCGACTCCCCGCTCTTCGGCGTGTCGCTCCTGAACACCGGACTCTTTCAGCGCCCGCTGTGACGACGTCCCGGAAACCGCTCGGGGAACCGGACCCGCTCTCGCGGATCAGGCCCTGACCCGGTCTTGGAGGCTGCTGCCCTTCCGGGCCTGACGGCTGCGTTCTCTCCGGTCAGGGGTAAGGGGCGGCGGTGTGGGAGTGAGGGATCGTCGTGGCGCGTCCTGGCCGCGCTCGCGGCTCGGGTCCGTCTCGGTCAGGGCCCGTCGACCCGCCGGGAGATGGCCGCCGTCCTTCGAACCCGTACCCCTTCCGTCCTCGTCGAAGGAGCACCATGTCCACGACGCTGCTGTCCCACGGCGCCCCCACCGCACCCACTCCCGCGGCGCTGGTCACGCCGCGGCTCTACCGCTCCGATCACCTGGCCGAACTCGTCCAGCCCTCCCCGGGCCCGCGGCTGTGGCTGGTGAACCTGGCGGCCGGGGCCGCCGAGCCGGACCCGATGGCCCTGCTCCACGTGAAGGAGCGGGCCAGGGCCACGGCCTTCCGCTCGCCCCTGGACCGTGCCCACTACACGGCCTCACGCATCGCCCTGCGCCGCATCCTCGGGGCCCATCTGGGCCGCGCTCCCGAAGACGTACAGCTCTCGCAGGCCGACTGCCCGTTGTGCGATGCCGGCCACGGCAGGCCGGTCGTCACGGGCAGCTCGCTGCAGTTCTCGCTGTCCCGGCGTGCAGGGTACTGCCTGATCGCCCTGGCCCGTACCGCGGTGGGCGTGCACCTGGAGGCCCACCCGGCGGTGGGGCTCGCCGATGAACTCGCCACCGCCCTGCACCCCCGGGAGCAGGCTCTCCTGGAACTCGCCCCGACCGAGCGGAGGGCGGCCGTCCTCGCCCGTTTCCGGGCACGGAAGGGGGCCTGTCTCAAGGGCCTCGGCACCGGGCTTGCCATGGGTACCGCGCATGACTACGTGGGGGAGGGCGCCGAGGTACCGGGCTGGCGCCTCAACGACGTCGTGGCCCCCACGGGCCTCGCGGCCGCGCTCGCGATCAAGGACACGAACAAGGGGACACCCTGAGGACGGGCGCGGCCGGTCGGGGCGGGTTCTCACTCCTCGCCGGTCAGCCAGCCCTTGGCCACGGCCCGCGAGCCCGCCTGAAAGCGGCTGCGTGCCCCGAGCTTCTCCATCAGGTCCGCGGCGATACGGCGGGCCGTGCGGGGTGAGACACCGAGACGCTTGGCGACCGCGTCGTCGGTCAGACCCATACTCAGGAGGCGGAGCGCCTCCGCCTCCTGGGGGGAGAGGCCACGCTCGTCCTTCCGATCGCGGGAGGAGGCGCCGCCCAGGGGGACGGCGCTGTCCCAGATGGTGTCGAAAAGCGCGCACAGGGCGGTGACGGTGCCGCTCCCGCTGAGCACCAGCGCGCCGGCGCGGCTGTCCCCCTCGTCGGTCGGAACGATGGCGATCCGGCGGTCGAGGAGCATCAGCCGGATCGGCAGGGACGGGGTCGTCCGGACTTCACCGCTGAGTTCGGTGAGCCAACCGGCATAGGCCACAGTCGCCGGGCTGTTGCGGACACTGTCGAGGTAGAGGGTCCGCATCCGGACCCCGCGTCCCAGGAGCGCCTGGTCCTGGGGCTTCGCCGCCTCCATGCTGGCCTCGCTCTGTGCCCCCCCGGGCGCGAGCGTCATCACCTCGGTGCGGACGCCGTGGACCAGGAGCGCGATCCGCTCTCTGATCTCCTCGATCCCGTCGAGGCGTTCGATGCCGTCGATCTGCCTGTGGGGTCGAGCGACGGTGAAATCCGCGGCCAACCGTGCGGCAGCGAGCCGGATCTGCTCGATGCGCTGCTGCTCGGCCGCCAGACGCTCCTGCTGGCGGGCGATGACGGCCTGGATGCCGATCTCCGGGTCCACGGCCCGGAAGCGGTGCGGCTGATCGAACGCGGGCCGCACCAAGGCCAGTTCGCTCAATCTGTCCAAGGCGTGACGCAGTTCGGCCTCGGGTAGGCCGAGTCTCTCTCGGAGCGTGTCGAACTCGGCCTGTGGTTGCGCGAGCACGGCGCGGTACACGTTCTCGCAGACAACGTCCAACCCCAGTGCTTCCAGCATGTTCACCCTCCCCCAGCTGATGATCCGGACGAATCAAAGCACATGCCTCCGGCAGGTGATCAAGGGAATTGCGCAGGCCCCCTGGATGCTTATCGGGGGGGTGGCCGGAATCGGAATTGGCATAAACAGTCCGCTATGGGCGGCTGTTGTACCGTCTGCGATTTCGGAAGGCTGGGGTTATGCGCTTGGTTCATGTCCGTATTCGGCTTCCCGACACCCCTGACGACCTGGGATCCCTCAAGGCCGCGTTCCTCTCCCACGCGACCCCCGAGGACAAGGTCGGTCACATCAGCATCCACCCGGGCGAGGGGGGTGAGCTGACGGTCGGGTTCTTCGTCAGTGCGGCGGCCCTGTCCATGGCAGAGACCGTCGCGTACACGGTGGCGCTCCGAACGCTCAGCGGCGAACCGGTACTCCGACATGCTTACGTCACAAGCTACTCGGCGGCACTGGTTCCGGCCATGCTCGACCGGATGCTCCAGGAGCAGGGGGACGGAGGACGGAACAGGCGAAGGCCGGATGAGGTCAACCCGTGAACCTGGTCAGCGACTCTCGAGAACGCAAGACTTGTCGATGTCAGCAGGGAACAGACCCGAGCGACACACGGGGTGCCGCAGCTGACACATTCCGGTCCTCCCTTTCAAGTAGGAGTTCGTCATGTCTGAGAAGAGCGTGCGCTTCGCCACGAAGTTCGCCGCCGCACTCGCGCTCGTCGCCCTCCCGACCTTCGGGATCGCCGCGGTGGCCACCCACGAGAGCGCCCCGGCCACCTCCGTCGCCAGCACCGGAACGAACGGCCAGACCGGATCCGTCGCCGTCGAGCCGACCCCCGCCCCGACCACGTCCAAGGACACCACCGGCTGGGACTAGTCCCGTGACCTGTCGGAATCGCCGCAGCGTGCGGACGTCACATTCCGGAGTCGAACGGGAACACCCTGAGTCGGACGTAGGCTCGGTGGCATGAGTCTGCGCCTGAGACCGTGATCCTTCCCGTCGACCGCTGGCACGCGGGGGGACGGGCGAAGTGGCAGCGGGCCGAGGATCTCGGCTTCCACTCCGCGTACACCTACGACCACCTCTCCTGGCGCACCTTCCGGGACGGCCCCTGGTTCGGCGCCCTGCCCACCCTCACCGCCGCCGCCACGGCCACGGAACGCCTGCGCCTGGGCACCCTCGTCACGTCAGTCAAGCCTCGTTCACCCATCGCAGCCTGACCTGGGGAAACATACGTCAGGGGCGTCTTGGTCGTGCCCGAAGCGGATCAGATCGCGATGAGTCGGACGCGGTTACCGCACAGCTTGGCCATGTCGTCGACGTCCGACGTGAGCATGGCCACCGGGCCTGGCTGGCGGAGCGACAGCTCGGCGACGGTGGCATCGATCGCATACTTGTGGCCGTGCAAGCCGGCCTCTTTCAGCAGGCCGGCGGCGGCTCTGGCCGCCTGCTCGGTCACCGCTTCCACCTTGACCTGGGAGAGCACCCAGTTCAGTCGGGCGGTGTTCACCCGGGCGTGCACGACTTCCACGATGGTGTTGGCGCAGACCACGAGATCGGCAGCCATCGAGTGGAAGGATCGGATCATCGCGAGCACGGCCCGGTCCTGTGAGATCCAGGCGGACAGTCCTTGGGAGTCCAGTACGACGGACTCGATGCGCTGAGGGTTCACGCGGCGCTCGCCGACTCCTCGTGCCCGCCCGCGCCGAAGATCCTGGCCTGGGCCGCAGCCAGTTCCTCGTCGGTGAACGCGCCGTGCTCCTCCTCGTAACGGCGCAGCTCCTCGCCGAGCAACTGGTGCCTGATCTGGCGGGCGACGGCCTCCGCGACATAGCCGGAGACGTTGTCCGTGAGCCTCTTCAGCTCCGCCACCTGCTCGGTGGGCAGAGTGACCGTGATGCGGGTCGTGTCAGCCATGGAGCCAGCATACTGCGGTATGCGCGCTATCTGTCAGGCTTCTCCGCCTACGAGCTCAGCGCTGGCCGGCACCGAGCAGCTCACTCAGACGGTCGCCGATCACGGACACTCCAGGGCGCGGGTCGCTCTCGTAGTACCAGGGCTTGCGCCGGCGCAGCAGCGCGTCGCCGTGTTCGCTCCAGACGAATCCGGGCTTCCTCAGCAGCTTCCGGAACACGGCGTCCGCTGTCTCCGGGTGAGCGGTGGCCAGCCGGCGGATCGGCAGTGGCGTGATCGACTCCTCGCGCAGGTACGTGCGCAGCAGGCCCTGGTGCCGACTGCGCCCTGCGAGGGCGGGGTCCGCGAAGAGGTCCCGCAGCATCCCGTAGTCGGCGTAGAAGTTGAGCCCGTCGACCTGGTCGTAGAGGACGCCCACGGTGTCCGAGTCCGCCAGTTCTGACGGCAGCTCGAAGAAGGGCAGGTCCAGGCCGGGGAGCCGCCTGCGCGGGGCACGGCTGGGCTGCGCGGCCACGGCTGCCTCCTGGCGGTGGCGGTAGTAGGCGTTGAGGAGGTCCTCGGCCTCGGAAGGAGGAAGAACCAGTTCGTCGCAGCCGCAGAACTCGACGAACGCGGCCCGGTCCTCCCGCATCTGCTTCCACCCCTGCTCGATCTTCTCCGGGTTGCGGAAAACCAGTTCAGGGTGGTGCGTAGCCAGTTGCAGAGCTGCCTGGGCGATCTCGGCGGCGCTGGACCTGGGGTAGCTCGTCATCGCCCCGGACACCAACCACGCCCCGCCGGCCGAGTGGACGGGCACCAGGCAGGTATGGAGAAATCCACCCTTGGACACGCCGCGGAACGCCGCCCGCCCGACGTTCGAGTACGTGCGGTACTCCAGGTCGTCGACAAGGTTCAGCAGGATGACGGCATCGCCGTCCTTGCGCCGGATCTCGAAGACGCCCTCGACCGGGTCACGCCAGCCGAGCAGCATCTCCCGGTCGGCCGCGGTCAAGTCCTTCCGGCCGGTGACGAAGCGGTCCATCACGGTCGAACCGTCCGGCAACCGGTACCGCAGGATGAAGTGGTCGGTGATCCGGATCGCCTCACCCTCGTCCAACTGCCGTTCAGGCCCAGCAGCCTCCAGCAGGAGGGGTGTCAACCACCGGTCGAAGCGGGCACTCTGCGCGAAGGTGACCAGCCGCCCCTTCAATTCGGCGCTGCGCTCGATGAGATCAGCCAATGACGGTTCATGGACACCCTGATGTGCGCCCTGTGCGGCCTCAGCCACGTTCAGCCCTTTCGTACGAGCCGGTTCCGCGTGAAGTGAGAGGTGTCCGGCCCTCAACCGGCCCAGTGGCGGTACGCCTCGATCCTTCCCCGAGCTCTCGGCTCCGCGCGAGCAGGGGAGACCCCGTTCGCCCCCTCGGGCGCCGGGCTGGGCAACGGCAGATCCAGGATCCCGATCGACTGCCGGACGCGACCGCGAGAGCACAGGGCGACGATCATGCCGTCGAGCGTGAGGTCGACACCGTGCACCGTCACCTCGACGCCGAGAACCGTGGTGGTGAAGGGCAGATCGAGGTACTCCTCAGGCATGGTGAACAGACCGGTCCGCTGCTCGTCCTCGCCGTAGGCGTCCACCGTCGCCTCGTCGATCATGGCCTCAAGCTCGGCCCTGTCCAGCGTGCCCATGACGCCACGGTAGCGGCCCGCATCGCGACGTCAGCGTGGCTTCCCGAATCTGCTCCGTCGGCATATCCGTGACAGCGGGAGGCCCGAGTATCGTCGAGGTCATGCGTCTGAGCACGGTGATCCTCCCCATCCACCGATGGGCCGAAGGGCAGAAGATCTGGCGGCGGGCCGAAGACCTCGGCTTCCATGCCGCGTACACGTACGACCACCTGTCGTGGCGGTCGTTCCGGGACGGGCCGTGGTTCGGTGCCGTCCCCACGCTCACAGCCGCAGCTACGGTCACACAGAGTATGCGATTGGGTACTCTCGTGACCTCGCCCAATTTCAGGCATCCAGTGACACTCGCCAAGGAGCTGATCACGCTGGACGACGTCTCCGGCGGGCGGGTCACCCTCGGCATCGGCGCGGGCGGCAACGGCTTCGACGCCACCGCGCTCGGGCAGGAGGCGTGGACGCCGAAGGAGCGGGCGGACCGGTTCGGCGAGTTCGTCCCGCTGCTCGACCGGCTGCTCACCGAGGGCGTGGTCTCGCAGAAGGGCGACTTCTACACGGCTGAGGAGGCCCGGAACCTCCCCGGCTGCGTCCAGCGCCCTCGGCTGCCGTTCGCGGTGGCGGCGACCGGGCCGCGGGGGCTGAGGCTGGCCGCCCGCCACGGGCAGGCGTGGGTGACGACCGGCGACCCGAAGCTGTACGAGGAGGGGACGCCGGAGCAGTCGGTGGAGGCGCTGCGCGGGCAGGTCGCGAGGCTCGGCAAGGCGTGCGCCGAGGCCGGCCGGGACGTGGCCGGCCTCGACAAGATCCTGCTCCACGGCTTCACCCCCGACCGGAACAGGCCGCTGGAGTCCCTGGACGCCTTCGTCGACTTCGCCGGCCGCCACCGCGACCTCGGCTTCACGGAGATCGTGATCCACTGGCCGATTCCCGGTTCGGTGTTCGCCGCCGACCAAGCCGTCTTCGAACAGATCGCCACCGAGGCCATCGCCGAGCTTGGCTGAACCGGCATCGGGGCGCAATCACCCAAGTCCTCTTCTCCGAGCATGACTTGGGGAACTCATCGGATGGGAGGGCAGCACCGCCGGAGTGAAGGGGCAAGCCCGGCTGTCGAGTGAGTACACGGACACCCCACCCTGACTGCCCTGAATTCATCCGGAGTGCCCGAAAGGGTGCTTCCGGCCATCATGGATAACCCTCTTGACGTCTCAACGGGTGGACGCTTAACGTCATGATCGTTTGGCGATTCTATTTGCAGGTGGAACCTGCGCGGGGGATGCGGTAACGGTGCTCGGAATACGTAGATCGACTGTGGTGGTGCGGCCCGAACGTTCCCGGACGGCGGTTCTTTGCCACCGATGTCCGGGAAAGCGGGCCGAAAGCTCGACAACGTGTCCGTAAAGACTGCCGAGAAGGGCACTCCAGAGTTCTCGCGTCTTCTTGGGGCGCCCGCCTTCAGGCGGTTCTTTCTCAGTCGGGCCATTTCCCTCATCGGTGACGCGGTGGTGCCGACCGCGCTGGCTCTCAGCCTCGTGGCACGAGACGCCTCCGCCGTCTGGCTCGGTGCCATGATGGCTGCGGCAATCCTGCCCAAGGTCCTGCTGCTGGCCCTGGGCGGAGTGGCGGCCGACCGACTCCCCAAGCGGCCGCTGATGGTCGCTTCCTCGATCGTGTGCGGTCTTGCCCAGCTCGGCACGGCTGTCACCTTCATGGGTGGCATGTCCCTTTGGTGGGGACTCGCCTGCCAGATCGTCTTCGGCATGTCGATGGCGGTCGGCTATCCCGCGATGTTCGGGTACCTGCCGCATTGCGTCGATTCGAAGAACCTCGGAGCCGCCAACGCGCTCCTCGGCGCCTGGACCGGAATGGCCTCGCTGCTCGGTCCGACCGTGGCAGCGATCTCCGCCGCGCTCGGACCGCCCGCCCTCGCGCTCGCCGCGGACGGGGTGTCCTTCCTGGTCAGCGCCGTGCTCCTGGTGGGCCTGCCGCACGGAGCGCCCACCGGGCCGGCCAACGACGCGGCGGCAGGGCTACCTGAGGGATGGCAGGCGCTGCGCGGGCTGCCCTGGCTGCTGCGGATGACGGTGGTCGACAGCCTCATCCTGCTCCTGGTCGCCGCGCCCTTCATGGTGCTCGGCCCGGGCATCGTGCAGCACCTCACCCCGCATGGGTGGGCCCTGTTGATGGTCTCCTTCGCGGCGGGCGAACTGCTCGGCAGCCTCGCGTGTGGCCGCCTACGCCTGCGTCGCCCGATCCTGACCGCCGCACTCGGGCTGCTGGCCATGGGGCTGCCCCCCTTGCTGCTCGCCGCAGGTGCGGGAGTACCGGCCTTGTGTGTCGCACAGTTCCTCGCGGGTGCCGGCATCGCCGCGTACGGCGTGCTCGTCAACACCGCCATCCAGCAGAACGTTCCGGCCGACCGCCTGTCCCGCGTGGGGGCGATCTCCTCAATCGGCTCGTTCGCCTTCCTGCCGCTCGGTTACGTGCTCGCCCCGCTCATCGCGGGCGTCGTCGGCCCCGAACCGGTGCTGTGGATCGCCGCGGTCTGGACGGTCGCCTCCGTCAGCGCGCTGGTCGCGGACCGTACCCTCCGCGAATTCGGCCCCCAAGCCGGCTCCGAACCATTTCGGAGCGCGGCAGGGCAGCAGCCCCAGAAAGATCTCTGATGTCAGTGAAAAGGTATTCCAGTGTGGCCGAATGGGCCCGCAATATACCGCCGGGAGCAGCAGCTCCGGAAATTGAGCGGACCATTCCGTGGTTGAGTGCGGAAGAGGGGCGGATCACTCGCGAGCAATACATTCTCGGCCATGCCGAAGGTGCGCATCCCCATGCTCGGGTCAGCAACAGGCTCTCGGCGGAATTCGCGACCTGCTATGTGATCCCGCATGACTGCCCGCATACCACCTACGCCACCTGGTCCGTGTTCTTCGGCTCCCCACTGCGGGACCTTCTGCACCGGCTACCCGATCCGCAGGAGACGGAGCGCCTGCGGGGGACGATGGCGGACCTCGCGCGGCGCGCGCCCATCGAAGGCACGGACACCCTTGCCGTGGTCTCCCCGGGGTCGACACAGCCTGGTGTCACCAGCGGTGCGGGTGGAGCCCGGGCCCTGACCGCACTGGTGTCCGAGGCCGAGAACCTCGCGGACGAACGTGCACTGCCGGTGGTGGAGTTCGGCAACGTACGCGACGAACCGGCCTGGGCCCCGTTGCATCGGATACTGCGGGAGCGAGGGTACGTGCCGGTGACAACCGGCGCCGACGCGGTCCTCGACGTCCCCGCCACGGGGCTCGATGCCTACTTCGACGGCTTTCGCTCCCACCGGCGCAAGGTGCTCCGCAAAGAGCGGGCTCGGTTCCTGGCCGGGCAGCCCGACATCACGCTGCTCGGCGCGCAGGGGCTGACCCCGGACCTGGTGGAACTCCAGCTCGACCGGTACCGACGCTACGGGCACGAGGCCGACGCCGATGCCGTGCGTGACCGGTTCGAGCGCGCCGCCGCCGTGCCAGGACTGCGTGTCCTGCGCGCCGACGGAGAAGACGGCCCGCTGGGTTTCGTCGCCTTCTACGAGGACCTCCCGCACCGACGTATCGTCCCGAGGCTCGGCGCCTTCAGCACCGAGGACCGGGGCAGCTACTTCAACCTCGCCTACTACGAACTCATCGCCCATGCGGCGCGCGGCGGCGGCTTCCGCATCCACTACGGGGAGTCGACGTATCGCGCCAAGACCACCCGGGGCTGTCGGCTGACCCGGCTCGTGACCTACTTCCGCGCAGCCGACCCGCTCCTGCACGACGTCCTCACCGCGGCCGGTGCCATCCGGTCGGAGCTCGAGGAACGGGAAATCGCCACCGCCGAGAACATGTTCGCCGCCTCCTGACCCTCGCGGCCTCGCGCGTCGTACCAGGCCATCACAGCAGGCCCGCCCCGGGCGCCCGGCAGACCCTGCCGCCGCAGCCGGGTCGGCTGCGCCTGCCTTCCCAAGAGAGAGACCAACGATGATCGCGTCCAGTGCCAGCACGTCTCTCGTCGGCATGGGTGTCTTCCGCGCCGCAGCCGACGTGCGCCACCTGCAGTCCGTGAACGTCGCCGGCGAGACACACCCGCTGTCCCCCGTCTCCAGCGGCTTCATCGCCATCAGGCCGCAGGGCTTCAAAGAGGACATGACCGCGGCCCTCGGAGCACTCGGCTGGGGCCGGCCCGTGGCATTCGTCGAGGATGCCTGTGGCCTGGCCGAGTTCACCGCGGCTGCCACCGAATCGGAATACCTCCCGGCCGCCGAGGACAGCGCGGAGCCCATCGCCTTCGTCGTTCCCGCCCTGTTCCGCAGCCGCAGGGCCGCCTCGATCACGCGGCGGTTGGACCGGCTCGGGACCATCGCACCGCCCTTGGGTACCCCCGGCGGGCAAGGTGTCGGGGGCGGATCGAAGTCCCAGTCCGTGCAGGCCGTGGGGGTGGGGCCGTGGACGCTCGACGCGGGTGAGGACGCCCTGGGCCCACTCGCCGCCGGCTGGCACGTCGTCATGACCGACTGGACGCACCGCCACACCTTCACCCGGATCCCCGGGCACGAGCGGTTCGTCCCGCACGTGCTGCCCTACCGCTACGGCGACTTCGACCAGAACATCGACCAGGTGGACGAGGCGCTTCGTGAGCTCCACGCCGGCGGTCACCAGCACGTGGGCCTGCTCGTCGAAGGCAACCCGGACACGTACGACGTCCTCGACGGACTGCCGCTGACCGACCGTGAGGTCCACGTCACCCCCGGCATCCCGATCGGCCTCCTCGCTGCCGCGCAGACCGCCCGGCACTTCCGTGACGACCCCTTCGCCCGGTCCTTCGCGTACCTCTCCGGCCTTCATGGCCGCCACAGCCTGCCACCCGAGCAATTCCTCGGGGAGCTCACCAGCTACCTGGCCGCGGGCATCACGTGCGTCCTGGTCGAAATGCACAAGGGCGACGTCGAACTCGCACTCGAAGCCGTCCGGCTCTGCGGAAAGGAGAAGTCCGCCGTGCTGATGAGCGACTACTTCTCCAGCGAGGAGGAGACCTTCTTCCTCCACGGCACCCCGGAAGGGCTGCGGGAAGGATTCCCAGCGGACCGAGGGGGCCTGTCCAGCCTGTTGATCGCCGATGGAGGTCTGCGATGACCCGCCCCCTGCCCGCCGTACTGTTCGACGCCGCCGACACCCTCCTCGAACTGACTCCCGCCTTCCCCGAACTTCTCTCCACCTCCTGGCTCGGAGCCGAGGGAGCGCCCTCTGCGCAGGACGTGCGGGAGGCGCTGTGGGCCATCGGAGCCGAGGGTCACTGGCCCGACGACGAGCCGGACGCCGACGCCCGGCTGGCCATGTGGACCGCGTTCTTCCACGACGCGCTCCGGCGCGCGGGAGGCGCCGACTCCCACGCCGCCGCGCAGCGCGCCGCTCGCTATGCCCTGGACCCTGCGCACTACCGCCTGTACCCCGACGTCCTGCCCTGCCTCGACGCACTGCGGGCCGCCGGTCACCAGCTCGCCCTGGTCTCCAACTTCGACGGATGGCTGCGGGACATCCTCGCGGCACACCAGCTCACCGAGCGGTTCGACGAGGTCGTCATCAGCAGCGAGGTCGGCTTCGAGAAGCCCCGCCCGGAGATCTTCGCCCTGACCTGCCAGCGGCTCGAACGGTCGCCTGCGGAGTGCGTGTTCATCGGCGACTCACTCGTCGTCGACATCGACGGGGCGCGGGATGCCGGCATGTACCCGCTGCTCATCGACCGCTACGGACGCTTCCCCGACCACTCGGGCCCCAGGGTCAGCTCGCTCGAGACCCTCGTGAACCTTGTGTCGAGCCTGCCGATCACCACCATGGAGGACGCCCGATGACCGGTGGAACACCTCTCGAGACGGCCGTGGACACAGAGGCTGTGGCCCGCTCCGTCGCCACCGGGCACGGGCTGACACTCCATGGGCCCGCAGGCGAGGGGGTGGACTTCGTGGTCTGCCGCGTCGGGCACCCCGCTCTCGGCGAGGCGGTGCTACGCATCCCCCGTCACAGGGTGTACCTCTCGCCCTACGGGAACGTCGACAGCGCCGCCCTGGTCCGGCAGGAGCACGAGATCGCCGCGTACCTCGGTCCGCTCGGTCTGCCGGTGGCGACACCGCTGCAATGGATCGAACAGCCGGACGGCCTCATCGTCTCCCTCGCCGCCCATGTCGAGCACGACGACGTGCCGCTCGACGGGCGCGACGTGGGCCGCTTCCTCGCCGCGCTGCACGGCACGGCGCCCCCGTCGGTACGTCTCGCTTACCAGGCGCCGGGCGACTTCACGACCTTCTTCGTCCAGCGGTTGTCCGACCGGCACGCCAACCTGCTGCTCAAGGCCCCGGCCCTGCCGTCCCTGCCCGCCCCCCACCGGATCGAAGCCGCCCTGGAGGCCGCCCGGGCCCCGCATCGCCTCCTGCACCTCGACGTCCGCCGACAGAACCTGCTGGGCCGACAGGGCCGGCTTGCGGCAGTCGTCGATTGGTCCAACGCTCTGATCGGGCCACCGCTCATGGAGCTCGCGAGGGTTGCCGAGTACGCCCTGCTGCCCGACAACGGAATCGACGCGGCGGCCGTCCTGGCCGGCTACGCGGAGACGCTGACGACCCCGAGCCTGGACACTCCGGCGGCCCTGCTGTACCGGCTGGACACCGCGATCATGCTCGCGCTGGTCTTCCACAGCGTGGCCCCGGACGCCGAGCGCGCCCGAGTCCTCACCGCACGGGCGGAGCACCTGCTTGCGCAGCTCCATGCTGCCGTGCGCCCCGCGGACACCGCCGGTTCGTCCCACGAGCAAGGGAGGCAGCGCTGATGGACATCGTCGACCGCTACGGGCTCACAGTCGCCGAACTCACCGCCGAGGAGGCACTCGCCTCGTCCGGCCCCTGGCGCGGGCCGGACGTCGACCTGCTGAGGGTTGTCGATCCCCAGCCAAGCGACCAGGCACGCCTCACGGCCGCCGGGTTCATCGTGAAGCCCGGCTGGGTCAACTGGGTCGCACCGCTACGAGCCTCCGAGGCCGAGTTCCTCGGGGCACTCAGCTCCAACGAGAGGCGCAAGGTGCGACGAGGTCTGGAGCTCGCCGCCTCGGCCGGACTGCGCGTGGAGGTGCGGTCGGAGCTGGAGGAGGGCCCGCTGGAGGAGTTCCTGGGCGTGTACGAGAAGCAGGTCGCCGACATGCGTAACGGCGTGAACCTGGCCCGCGGCGAGCAGCAGTCGCTCCTGGAGCAGTCCGGTTCCCACATCGGTGTCTTCGCGTATGAGGGAAGCCGCATGGTGGGCGGGTGCGTCTGCCGGGTGCGCGCGGACGGCTCCTTGCTCCAGCTGCGCTATGTGGCCACCGCGGATGTCGACCAGCGCGGCTCCCTGACACGCGCCCTGTACATGGCGGCGTTCCAGGCCGGCCGGGACCTGAGCTGCGACCGCATGTCCCTGGGTAACGACACCTCTCTGTACGGGCATATCACCTCTCCCGGCCTGTACGAGTTCAAGAAGCGGCTCGGGTTCACTCCGCTGCCTTCGGAGGCTGTCGACCCTGCTCTGGGAGGCGACGAGGCCGACCGCTTCGTGTCGCTGCGTGCGCTGACCGACCCGTCGCTGCTCCTCGCCCACGATGCCGGGTTCGGCACACTGGATGGTGTGCCGAACCGCACCCAGGGGCTCCGACTGCACATCCTGGCATCGGGGGAGGACGTGGACCTCGCGCCGTACCGAGCGGACTTCCTCAGCGGAGTCGAGGTGACCGTGGTCCCCTGAGGTGAGGCGGCCGAAGCCGTCTCGGCCGAACCACGGTCCGTCCCGGAAGGCCCGCCAGGACAGGTGGTCGTGCGTGTACGCGGCGTGGAAGCCCCGCTCTTCGGCGCGCTGCCGGCGCTCGCGGTCGCCGTCGTGCCGACGGTGGACGGGGTCGTGTCGCCGGTGGACCGGAAGGATCACGGCGCTCGGGCGCGAGCCATGCACCCGAGCCCACGGCGGCCGGTGGGAACCGCGCAGGGCGCGGCGGCCGTCCCGCGTCAGCGGACCCGACCGCTCAGCCAGGGGGTGAGGCTGTCGTCCAGGATGAGTTCCTTGTACGTCTCGTCGCCGGGCAGCGGCACGATCAGACGCCAGCCGGGCGGGAAGAACCTGCCCTTCACATAGGCGAGCCCGCCGTGGACGGAGCGTACGAAGGCGGGGACGTGGTCGCGGGGGACGTCCTCGAAGTCCACGCCGTCGACGGTGATCTTCGCGTCGTCCTCGGGGAAGAGGCGGACGGTGACCGGCGGGGAGCCGCCGAGCTCGACGAAGGCCTCGTGCGGAAGCGAGCCGTCCGGGTCGAGGACGGTGAAGACACCTGCGGAGGTGCGCCGGGAGGTCTGGTCGGCACCGATGTCGTCGGTGACGGTCATCTCCAGGTTGTACTCACGGGCGATCTCGCGGATCGCGGTGACGGCCGACTCGGTGGTGGGCAGATGGGGGTGCGCCATGGGAACGATCATGCCCCAGCGCGGCCCGATCCGGATGCTCAGCCGGGAAGGCGGAGGAACTCCGGGGGGACCGCGTCGGTCAGCCAGACGCCGTTGGCGCTGACGTGGAAGACATGGCCGGCCCGGTGCATCGCTCCGGCGTCGACGCCGAGGACGACCGGGCGGCCGCGGCGGGCGCCGACGCGGGTCGCGGTCTCCCGGTCGGGGGAGAGGTGCACGTGGTGGCGGGCCATGGGGCGCAGACCCTCGGCCCGGATGGCGTCCAGCCGGGCGGCGACCGTACCGTGGTAGAGGTACGCGGGCGGCTCCGCGGGCGGCAGGTCGAGGTCGACCTCGACGGTGTGGCCCTGGCTGGCGCGGATGCGCGTTCCCTCGATGGCGAAGCGCTTCTTGTCGTTGGCGGCGACGACATGGTCCAGTTCGGCCCGTGTGATCGGGAATCCGTTGGCCGCCGTCGCGCGCAGAAGGTCGTCGATCTCGGTCCAGCCGTGCGCGTCGAGGGCCAGTCCGATCCGCTGGGGCTGGTGTCGCAGGTGTTTCGAGAGGTACTTCGACACCCTCACGGTGCGTCTCTCGTCCATCGGTCTGTTCATGACGCCAGGATGCCGGAGCGTGGATCGGTCGACCAATGAATTCGCCGGCGATGTTTGATCCACAGCGAACTGCGGTTATCCACAGGTGAATTGGCGATTCTGTGGACAACGAGCCTGTGCTATCAGTGCATTTGGGCTACTTCACTATCTTCAGGGCGATGTGAGGCAAGAGTGTCCAATGTTCGTGTCTGCACCTCGCGTTCGGCGGCCGCGGTGATGAACGCGGCCACGTTCTCGGCGCCAACCAGGCGCTGTACGGCCCGAATCGTGCTGGCGGGGAGGGCCACCGGGCGAGGCTCGTCACCGCGTACCGGTGGGGGCTCCGGGGACAGATGGTGCTGGAGGTGCCGCGTGGCGAACAGACGCATGGCCCGCGCGAGTTCCGCGTCCACCGTCTGCTGGGCGAGCGGTCTCAGCTTCCGTACCATCGCCGCCGCCTCGACCGCGTCGGCGTCCGTCGGCGGCCGGTGCTCCAGATAGCGCGCGAAGACGTGCTCGGTCGTGAACTCCAGGAAACGCGAGGCGATGTGCTCGACCTGGACGCGAAGTTCCCGCAGATGCCCGGAGATCGCCGGAAGCGGGACGCCCGCCTCGTACAACTCGGCCGCGACCGCCAGTTCCTGGGGGCTCGGGACCAGGAACTCGTCCTCCCGGTCCGGGATCCGCTCCAGGACACCGAGGGCGATCGCCTCGCGGATCGCCTCCTCGTCGGGCTTGCCGCCGAAGGTGGCGTCCAGATCCGCACGGGAGATCCGGTCGGCCTCTTCGTCCGTCCACGGGCCGTCGACCTCGGCGACCAGACCCAGGACGCCGCCGAGGCCGCGCCCCGCGTCCCACGCCTCCAGGAGCTCCTTGATCGAGGCCAGGGTGTAGCCACGGTCGAGCAGGTCCGCGATCTGCCGCAGCCGGGCCAGATGCGTGTCGCCGTACACGTTGGACCTGCCCCGGCGCTCGGGCCGGGGCAGCAGGCCGCGGTCCTGGTAGGCCCGGATCGTGCGGACCGTGGCACCGCTGTGGTGGGCCAGATCCTCGATCCGGTACTCCGCCGGGGAGGCCTGTGCCGAGGGGACCCCCTGTGCTGTCTGCTCGGACAAACCCACTCCCACGCTCGATCCTGCTACCCGATCGCGGTCCTGCGCGGGGAGCTCTCCCGCGAGGGATGGTACGACCGTCGGCCGGGACGGGGCACGGCCACGGCCGCCCCGACCCCGTCCGTCCGGCCGTCGCCGCTCGTACCGTCCCCGCCACCGGGCCCGTTGCCGCCGACGCCACCGGGGCTGTCGCCGTCACCGTTGCCGGGCCTCACCGTCACCGCCACCGGGCCTGCCGCCGTCACTGCCGCCGTCCCCGCGGCCGGCGCCCGCACGGGTCGGGTCCTCACGTCGGCGGCTCCAGGCGGGCTATCGCGCGCAGCGCCTTCGGGGCGAAGCGGGACATGAGGTGGGCGCCGCGCGCCTCGGGGGTCACGGGGACGACGGCCTGATCACGGACGACGGCGCGCAGGATCGCGTCCGCGACCTTCTCCGGCGGGTAGTTGCGCAGGCCGTAGAGCCGGGAGGCCTTCTTCTGGCGGCGCTTCTCCTCCTCCTCGCCGGCCCCTGCGAACCGGGCCGTCGCGGTGATGTTCGTGTTCACGATCCCGGGGCAGATCGCCGAGACCCCGATGCCCTGGTCCGCCAGCTCGGCGCGCAGGCACTCGCTCAGCATGAGCACGGCCGCCTTCGACGTGCTGTACGCGGGCAGGGCACGGGAGGGCTGGAAGGCCGCGGCGGAGGCGGTGTTGACGATGTGACCGCCCTGGCCGCGCTCGGCCATCTGCCCGCCGAAGATCCGGCAGCCGTGGATGACGCCCCACAGGTTGACGTCGAGGACCTTCTTCCAGTCCTCGCTGGTCGTGGCGAAGAACGAGCCCGAGAGGCCTATCCCCGCGTTGTTGACGAGGACGTCGACGATTCCGTACTCGCTCGCGACCTTCGCGGCGAGCTTCTCCATGGCCTGTTCGTCACTGACGTCCACGGTCTCGCCCCAGGCCTCGGGGGCGCCGATGAGCCGGGCCATCTCCGCCGTACGCGCCGCCCCCTCGCCGTCCCGGTCGACGGCGACGACCCGCGCACCGGCCTCGGCGAAGGCGAAGGCGGTGGCGCGGCCGATGCCGCTGGCCGCACCCGTGACCAGCACCAGCCGACCGCCGAACCTCTCGGCGTACACGGGATCGGCCGTGCTCTTCGCGGCCGTGCTCGGTGCCTTGGTGGCCGGGTCCTCGTTCGCCCGGACGAACTCGGTGATCCAGGAGGCCAGTTGGTCGGGCCTGGTACGCGGGACCCAGTGCTTGGCCGGCAGGGAGCGCCGGGTCAGGTCCGGGACCCAGGCCGCGAGGTCGTCGTGGAGCCGCTCGGACAGGAACGCGTCGCCGGTGGGCGTGATCAGCTGCACGGGCGCGTGTGCGTACGCGTCGGCGCGCGGCCGACTCAGCCGGGAGCGGACGTTGTCACGGTAGAGCCAGGCCCCGTGGGCGGCGTCGTCGGGCAGCGACGGCGTCGGATAGTCGCCGCTCGGGACCTTCTCGACGCGCTCCAGAAGCCTGGGCCACCGCTTGCCGAGCGGTCCGCGCCAGGCGAGCTCGGGCAGGACGGGGGTGTGCAGCATGTACACGTACCAGGACTTGGCGCCCTGGCCGAGGAGCTGGCCGATCCCGCGCGGGGTGGGCCGGGTCATGCGCTGCTTGATCCAGTGTCCGAAGTGGTCGAGGGACGGGCCGGACATGGAGGTGAAGGAGGCGATGCGGCCTTCGGTGCGCGGGACGGTCACGAACTCCCAGGACTGCACCGAGCCCCAGTCGTGTCCGACCAGGTGCACGGGCCGGTCCGGGCTCACCGCGTCCGCGACGGCCAGGAAGTCGTCCGTCAGCTTCTCCAGCGTGAAACCGCCGCGCAGCGGAGCGGGCGCCGTGGACCGCCCGTGGCCCCGGACGTCGTACAGCACGACGTGGAACCGCTCGGCGAGCCGGTGCGCGACCTCCGACCAGACCTCCTTGGAGTCGGGGTAGCCGTGCACGAGCAGGATCGTCGGCCGGGTGGAGTCGCCCAGCTCGGCGACGCACAGCTCGATCCCGCCCGTACGGACCCAGCGCTCCCGCGCCCCGTCCAGTGCCGCCGTCATGCCGCCGCCCCCTCTTCGTTCCAGCGCCGCACGTGCGGCAGGTCGTTGTCCAGCCAGAAAGCGCTCTGTTCGGGGTCCCTGGAGTCGGTGACGACGAGGATCTCCTCGAACTTCGCTCCCGTACCCCGGAACCCGAGGTGCGGCTCGACCGCCCACAACCCCGGCCGGGGCGGGTGGTCGGAGAACGTGTACGGCGACCAGAGCGGCGACCAGCCGTCGCGATGGCCGTGGATCGCGTCGCTCGCGAGGCCCTTCAGCGACTGGGTGCCGAAGCCGAAGAGGGTGGGGGACCAGCGGCGCTCCCGGACCCGGTCGATCTTGTGGGCGATGACGCCGAAGGGATACGCGCGGTGTCGGTTGGCGTACCCCTGGCGGACCATGAGCCGGTCCACGTCCTCGTAGATCTCCCGCAGCGAGCGGCGCTCGCGCACCTCGGCCAGGATCAGTTCACGGTGGGCCCGGAGGTCGGTCAGGAGCTTGTCGTGGACCGGGTTGAGGCCCAGACAGCCGGAGTAGCCGATGTCCGAGGTGTAGCCCTTGTACACGGGGGCCATGTCGAGGATGAACGGCATCCCCGCTTCGAGGCGCCGGTTCGTGGGGAAGAACTGCAGCGGGATCTTGAAGTCGACGAAGGCCGTGCGGTCGCCGAACCAGGCGAAGGGCCGGTGGAACCAGTCCCGGACACCCCGCTCGTACAGCCAGTCGCGCTGCATCTTCGCGGCCTCGCGCTCGGTCACGCCCGGCCTGAGCTGCCCGGCGACGGCTTCCGCGCACTCGTACGAGAGGCGCTGCACTTCCCGGAACCCGCGCAGCTCCGCGGTCGGTTCGCTTGTCACTGCTGAGGCCATGCCACCCGTCCGTCCCGTGAACATCCGTGTGTGCGCTACGTGGTCGTAACTTGACACTGATGAATGTGACAATGCCCGGCGGCTACGTCAAGAGGTGTGCAGGACGCCTGTGGAAAACCCGGTGGGGTCGCCGGCGGAAAGACTTTGGTCTCGACTCCCCTACGGGTCTGTACGACTGGAGTCGTACAACGATCGAGCCGTTGGGCTGACGACTCCTGTGGCGCACGCCACTACCTTCGAACCGTGACTGTGATCGCCACCGAAAGCCTCAGCAAGCGGTTCCCCCGGGTGACCGCTCTCGACCGGCTCTCCCTGGACATCGGGCCCGGTGTGACCGGACTGGTGGGTGCCAACGGAGCCGGCAAGTCCACGATGATCAAAATCCTCCTGGGCCTGTCCCCCGCCACGGAGGGCAGTGCCCACGTGCTCGGCCTGGACGTCGCGACCTCCGGCGCGCAGATCCGTGAGCGGGTGGGATACATGCCCGAGCACGACTGCCTCCCGCCGGACGTCTCGGCGACCGAGTTCGTCGTCCACATGGCGCGGATGTCGGGCCTGCCCGCCACCGCCGCCCGCGAGCGGACGGCCGACACCCTGCGCCACGTCGGTCTGTACGAGGAGCGGTACCGCCCCATCGGCGGCTACTCGACCGGTATGAAGCAGCGGGTGAAGCTGGCCCAGGCGCTGGTCCACGACCCGCAGCTGGTCCTCCTCGACGAGCCGACCAACGGCCTCGATCCGGTCGGCCGCGACGAGATGCTCGGCCTGATCCGCCGGATCTGGACCGACTTCGGCATCTCGGTGCTCGTCACCTCCCACCTCCTCGGCGAGCTGGAGCGCACCTGCGACCACGTCGTGGTCATCGACGGCGGCCGGCTGCTGCGTTCCAGCTCCACCAGCGATTTCACCCAGATCACCACGACCCTCGCGGTCGAGGTCACCGACTCCGACACCCATCCCGACGGCGCCCAGGCGCTGCGCGCCGCGCTCGCCGCCGCGGGCGTCACGCTCCACGAGGGTCTTGAGGACGGGCTGCCCGGCGCCAGCCACATCCTCCTGGTGGAGGCCGTGGGCGAGGAGACGTACGACCTCGTCCGTGACACCGTCGCCGACCTCGGCCTCGGTCTCGTACGGATGGAGCAGCGGCGGCACCACATCGCCGAGGTCTTCCGCCCCGACGCCCAGCAGCAGGAGGAGGTGCCGGCGCGATGAGCTCCCAGGCCCCCGACACCACAC
Organism: Streptomyces sp. NPDC057271; assembly: GCF_042668715.1. Lineage (NCBI taxonomy): Bacteria > Bacillati > Actinomycetota > Actinomycetes > Kitasatosporales > Streptomycetaceae > Streptomyces > Streptomyces sp. NPDC057271. The sequence continues at coordinate 17,420 of NZ_JBHUYJ010000024.1, read as the reverse complement.
AGATCCACAACATCGGCTACCGCGACTACGACGGGCCGCGCCTCGGCCGCGCCTACGCGCGCCGCGCGCTCTTCTCCCAGTCGCTGCGCGGAGCGTACGGACTGGGCCGCAGCGCCAAGTCCAAGGTGCTGCCGATGCTGCTGTTCGCGGTGATGTGCGTGCCCGCGCTGATCATCGTCGCCGTCGCGGTCGTCACCAAGTCGTCGAAGCTGCCGATCGAGTACACCCAGTACGCGATCTTCCTCCAGATGGTGATCGCCATCTTCCTGGCCGCGCAGGCACCCCAGTCGGTCTCCCGTGACCTGCGGTTCCGCACCATGCCGCTCTACTTCGCCCGCCCCATCGAGCGCGTGGACTACGTGCTCGCCAAGTACGGCGCGATGGCCTCCGCGATGTTCATCCTCACCGTCTCCCCGCTGCTGATCCTCTGGATCGGCTCGCTGCTCGCCAAGATGGACTTCGCCGAGCAGACACAGATGCTGGGCCAGGGCCTCGTCTCCGTGACGCTCCTTTCGCTGCTCTTCGGCGGCATCGGCCTCGTCATGGCCGCGCTCACCCCGCGCCGCGGCTTCGGAGTCGCCGCCGTCATCGCCGTCCTGGTGATCTCCTACGGCGCGGTCTCCACCCTCCAGGGCATCGCCTACGGCACGGACAACGTCGGCGCCGTCAAGTGGATCGGCCTGTTCTCGCCGATCACCCTCATCGGCGGAGTGCAGGACGCCTTCCTCGGCGCTCCGACCGCCGCCCCCGGCGGGGAGGCCGCAGCGCCCGGGACCGCGGTCGGTGTGATCTATCTGCTGGTCGTCCTCGCGCTGATCGCCGGCTCGTACGGAGTCCTGATGCGCCGCTACCGAAAGGTCGGGCTGTGACAACGCTCAACATCGACCACACCTCGCGGTGGTTCGGCAACGTCGTGGCCGTGAACGACGTCACGATGACCATCGGCCCGGGCGTCACCGGCCTCCTCGGCCCCAACGGCGCCGGGAAGTCCACCCTCATCAACATGATGGGCGGCTTCCTCGCCCCCTCCACGGGCACGGTCACCCTCGACGGCGCGGCGATCTGGCGCAACGAGTCCGTCTACCGGCAGATCGGCGTCGTGCCCGAGCGGGAGGCGATGTACGACTTCCTCACCGGGCGTGAGTTCGTCGTCGCCAACGCCGAGTTGCAGGGCCTGGGCGACAAGGAGGCCCAGCACGCGCTCGCCACGGTCGAGATGGAGTACGCGCAGGACCGCAAGATCGCGACCTACAGCAAGGGCATGCGCCAGCGCGTGAAGATGGCCTCCGCCCTCGTCCACGACCCGTCCGTGCTCCTGCTGGACGAGCCCTTCAACGGCATGGACCCGCGTCAGCGGATGCAGCTGATGGACCTGCTGCGCCGCATGGGCTCCGCGGGGCGCACGGTGCTCTTCTCCTCGCACATCCTGGAGGAGGTCGAGCAGCTCGCCTCGCACATCGAGGTGATCGTGGCCGGGCGGCACGCGGCCTCCGGCGACTTCCGCAAGATCCGCCGGCTGATGACGGACCGGCCGCACCGCTATCTCGTACGGTCCAGCGACGACCGGGCGCTCGCGGCCGCGCTGATCGCCGACCCGTCCACGTCCGGCATCGAGGTCGACCTCGCCGAAGGGGCCCTGCGCATCCAGGCGGTGGACTTCGGTCGCTTCACGGAGCTGCTGCCCCGGGTCGCCCGGGCGCAGGGGATCCGGCTGCTGACGGTCTCGCCCTCGGACGAGTCCCTCGAATCGGTCTTCTCGTACCTCGTAGCGGCCTGAAAGGAGCCTGACCGATGTACAACCCCACAGTCGCCCGGCTCACCTACCGGGCCCTCCTCGGCCGCCGGCGGGCGCTGATCCTCTTCCTGCTGCCCGCGCTCCTGCTGGCGATCGCCGCGGCGGTACGGGTGTTCAACGGCGCCGACGACCAGGTCGCGGCCGACGTCCTCGGCGGTTTCGCGCTCGCCACGATGGTGCCGCTGATCGGCGTCATCGCCGGAACGGGCGCGATCGGCCCCGAGATCGACGACGGTTCCATCGTCTATCTGCTGTCCAAGCCGGTGAAACGGCCGTCGATCATCTTCACCAAGCTGATCGTCGCGATCGCCGTGACGATGGTCTTCTCGGCGGTACCGACCTTCATCGCCGGGATGATCCTCAACGGCAACGGCCAGCAGGTGGCGGTGGCGTACACCGTCGCGGCGCTGGTCGCCTCCATCGCGTACAGCGCGCTCTTCCTGCTGCTGGGCACGGTCAGCCGCCATGCGGTGGTCATCGGGCTGGTCTACGCGCTGGTCTGGGAGGCCCTGTTCGGCTCGCTGATCTCCGGAGCGAAGACGCTGAGCGTGCAGCAGTGGTCGCTCGCGGTCGCCCAGAAGGTCAGTGGCGAGGGTCTCATCACCTCGGACGTCGGCCTGGCGACGGCGGTGTCGCTGCTGATCGGTGTGACGGTCCTCGCGACCTGGTACGCGGGCCAGAAGCTGCGGACGCTGAAGCTGGCGGGTGAGGAGTAGGACGCGTAGGACGAAGCGACGCACCGAGGCCCCCGCGGGAGGCCGGGTGCGTCGCCGAGTGAGGCTCGGTGGGCCTCCGAGCGGGCCCCTCCGAGCGTTCTCGGACCGGCCCTCCGAGGGGCCCCTCCGAGCGGGCCCTCCAAGCGTTCTTGGAACGGCCCTCCGCTCGGGCCTCGCTCCTGCCTCGGGTGGGTCAGACCTTGCGGTCTCCGGCCGTGAGCAGGCCCCCACCAGGGCGGTCGCGCAGACGCCCAGGACCAGGACGATCGACACCGTCCACGAGCCGGTGGCCTGGTGTACCGCGCCGACGACCAGCGGCCCGGCCACCGCGAGCAGACAGCCGACGGGCCTGCGACACTTCGCCATGATCGACCCGGTCGCCCGGTCGTCCTACGACTGGCTCTCGGGCCCTCCGAGGAGTGCCGGACTACTGTGGCTCCGTACGGGACACGAACACCCTCACCACCCTCGGGAGTCAGTCATGTCAGACCGCTTCGACGTCGTCGTACTCGGAGCTGGCCCCGGCGGCTACGTCGCCGCCATCCGTGCCGCCCAGCTGGGCAAGCGGGTCGCGGTCGTCGAAGAGAGGTACTGGGGCGGTGTCTGCCTGAACGTCGGCTGCATCCCCACCAAGGCGCTGCTGCGCAACGCCGAACTCGCCCACATCTTCAACCACGAGGCCAAGACCTTCGGCATCAAGGTCGACGGCACGGTCTCCTTCGACTACGGCGAGGCGTTCAGCCGCAGCCGCTCGGTCGCGGACGGCCGGGTCAAGGGCGTCCACTTCCTCATGAAGAAGAACGGCATCACGGAGTTCGACGGCCGCGGCACGTTCGTCGACGCGAACACGATGCAGGTCGCCAAGTCCGACGGCACCACGCAGACGATCACCTTCGACAACTGCATCATCGCCACCGGCGCCACCCCGCGCCTGCTGCCGGGCACCGCCCTCAGCGAGCGCGTCGTGACGTACGAGGAGCAGATCCTCGCCGAGGACGTGCCGCAGTCGATCGTCATCGCCGGTGCCGGCGCGATCGGCATCGAGTTCGCCTACGTCCTGCACAACTACGGCGTGAAGGTCACCATCGTCGAGTTCCTCGACCGGATCGCCCCGCTGGAGGACGCGGACGTCTCCAAGGAGCTGGCCAAGCAGTACCGCAAGCTCGGCATCGACGTCCTCACCTCCACCCGCGTCGAGGCGATCGACGAGTCCGGCCCGCAGGTCCGCGTCACCGTCACAGGCAAGGACGGCGCGCAGAAGGTCCTGGAGGCCGACAAGGTCCTGCAGGCCATCGGCTTCGCCCCGAACGTCTCCGGCTACGGCCTGGAGACCACCGGTGTGGCGCTCACCGAGCGCGGCGCGATCGAGGTCGACGGCCGCTGCCGTACCAACGTGCCGCACATCTACGCCATCGGCGACGTGACCGCGAAGCTCATGCTCGCGCACACCGCCGAGTCCATGGGCGTCGTCGCCGCCGAGACCATCGGGGACGCCGAGACCATGGAACTCGACTACCCGATGATCCCGCGCGCCACCTACTGCCAGCCGCAGATCGCCAGCTTCGGCTGGACCGAGGCGCAGGCGCGGGAGAAGGGGTACGACGTCAAGGTCGCGAAGTTCCCGTTCACCGCGAACGGCAAGGCGCACGGCCTCGGCGACTCCACCGGCTTCGTGAAGATCATCGCCGACGCGCAGTACGGCGAGATCATCGGCGCCCACCTGATCGGCCCCGACGTCACCGAGCTGCTGCCCGAGCTGACGCTGGCCCAGCAGTGGGACCTGACGGTCCACGAGGTCGCGCGGAACGTCCACGCGCACCCGACGCTGGGCGAGGCCGTGAAGGAAGCCGTCCACGGTCTTGCCGGACACATGATCAATTTCTGAGAACCCTCCCGGCGCGGGGTACAGGCACTGAAACGTGCCGAGTGAAACCCTCCCCGGTGGTGCTACGCCGGGTGGCGAACCGTCCCGACCGTCAGGTCGTGGGTGCGTTCGTCACCCGGTACGCGTCTGTGGCCGCTCGTCATCGCGATCACCAGCATCGTCATCGGATCCGGGGCACGCGATCTCTCTCGCCATCGGGCCGGCCTGCCTGCTGCTGACATGAGACATGCCGGACGGAAAACCGTTGGCTTCCGAACCTTCCCCGCGCGCACACTGGTTGTGCGGGAGACGCCCGCCGATGAGGCCGCCGGGCCGGCCGCGAGACCGGGGAGGAGCACGATGACGACCGACACCAGTTCGAGCCGGAGTTCGAGTCCGTCGAGCTCCCTGCAGGGCGGCGCCCCCTAGCGCCGCCGGGGCGGCCGCTTCGAGCGCGCGGGTTCTCCGCGTGAGGCCGCCCACCTGGAGGATTGGCCGAGCGGTAAGGCACTGGCTTGCTAAGCCATGGTCGGGGTCACCCCCGCGCGCGTTCGATTCGCGCATCCTCCGCGCCACGCATGGTCCTACGCCTGCGCCTGTGCCTACGCCTGCGCCTGCACCTACGCCTGCAGCAGGCGCTCCAGCACCACCGCGATGCCGTCGTCCTCGTTCGAGGCCGTCACCTCGTCCGCGACCGCCTTCAGGGATTCGTGCGCGTTCGCCATCGCCACACCCCGTGCCGCCCAGCCGAACATCGGGATGTCGTTCGGCATGTCGCCGAAGGCGATCGTCTCCGCCGCCTTCACACCGAGCCTGCGCGCCGCGAGCGAGAGGCCGGTTGCCTTGCTCAGACCCAGCGGGAGGATCTCCACGATCCCCGGCCCCGCCATGACCACGTCCACCAGGCTGCCTGCCGTGTGCCGTGCGGCGCCCGCCAGTTCGTCGTCCGACAGCGTGGGGTGCTGGATGTAGAGCTTGTTCAGCGGGGCGGACCACAGCTCCGCCGGGTCCTCGAAGGGCACGAACGGCAGCGGCCCCTCCTGCACCCGGTAGTCGGGGCTGACCAGCACCTCGCCGTCCAGGCCGTCCCTGCTCGCCGCCAGGGCCAGCGGGCCCACCTCGGCCTCGATCTTCGACAGCGCCAGGCCGGCCAGCTGCCGGTCCAGGGTGACCGAGGTCAGCAGCCGGTGCTCGCCCGCGTGGTAGACCTGCGCGCCCTGACCGCAGACCGCGAGTCCCTCGTAGCCGAGGTCGTCGAGGATGTGCCGCGTCCAGGGGACGGACCGGCCGGTGACGACGATGTGCGCCGCCCCCGCCGCCACCGCGGCGGCGAGAGCGTCACGCGTCCGCTCCGAGACGGACTCGTCGGCGCGCAGCAGCGTGCCGTCGAGGTCCGTCGCGACGAGCTTGTACGGGAAGGAACTCACCGGGAGATCGGCTCCAGGACCTCGCGGCCACCCAGGTACGGCCGGAGCACCTCGGGCACCCGCACCGAACCGTCCGGGAGCTGGTGGTTCTCGAGGATCGCCACGATCGTGCGCGGTACGGCGCACAGCGTGCCGTTCAGCGTCGCCAGCGGCTGGACGACCTTCTTGCCGCCCCGCTCGTCGCGCATCCGTACGGACAGGCGGCGTGCCTGGAAGCCGTCGCAGTTCGACGCGGAGGTCAGCTCGCGGTACTTGCCCTGCGTCGGGATCCAGGCCTCGCAGTCGAACTTGCGCGAGGCGGAGGAGCCGAGGTCGCCGGTGGCCACGTCGATGACCTGGAAGGGCAGCTCAAGGCTGGTCAGCCACTGCTTCTCCCACTCCAGGAGCCGCTTGTGCTCGTTCTCGGCGTCCTCCGGGGCGACGTACGAGAACATCTCGACCTTGTCGAACTGGTGGACCCGGAAGATGCCCCGGGTGTCCTTGCCGTAGGTGCCGGCCTCGCGGCGGAAGCACGGCGAGAAGCCGGCGTAGCGCAGCGGAAGTTTGTCCGCGTCGATGATCTCGTCCATGTGGTACGCGGCGAGCGGTACCTCGGACGTACCGACGAGGTAGAAGTCGTCCTTCTCCAGGTGGTACACGTTCTCCGCGGCCTGGCCGAGGAAGCCGGTGCCCTCCATGGCACGCGGGCGGACCAGCGCCGGCGTCAGCATCGGGATGAACCCGGCCTCGGTCGCCTGCGCGATCGCCGCGTTGACGAGGGCCAGCTCCAGCAGGGCGCCGACACCCGTCAGGTAGTAGAAGCGCGAGCCGGAGACCTTGGCGCCCCGCTCGACGTCGATGGCACCCAGCGCCTCGCCCAGCTCCAGGTGGTCCTTGGGCTCGAAGCCCTCGGCCGCGAAGTCGCGGATCGTGCCGTGTGTCTCAAGGACGACGAAGTCCTCCTCGCCGCCGACGGGCACGTCCGTGTGGACGATGTTGCCGAGCTGGAGCAGGAGCGCGCGGGCGGTCTCGTCGGCCTCGTTCTGCTCGGCCTCGGCGGCCTTGACGTCGGCCTTGAGCTGCTCGGCCTTCTGCAGGAGCTCGGCGCGCTCCTCGGGGGAGGCCTTGGGGATCAGCTTGCCGAGCGCCTTCTGCTCGGATCGGAGCTCGTCGAAGCGGACGCCGGACGACCTGCGCCGCTCATCGGCGGAGAGCAGGGCGTCGACGAGCTCGACGTCCTCTCCACGGGCGCGCTGGGAGGCGCGAACACGGTCGGGGTCCTCACGGAGCAGGCGAAGGTCAATCACCCCACCAGGCTACCGGTGCGTGCTCGGCCCACCCCACCCGATATAGCCGTGCGTGTCGCTATGCCCGAATTGCCGGTATTGGGAAATGCTCTCCCTATTCGTCAATAAACAGGACAGGGGCCCCCGAAAAGGGGCGGACCGGCACGCGCGGCTGACCGAACCGCCCTGTGCGGACACGGACTTCTCCACAGCGGATGCGTGCCTCGCGGAGTTTTCCACAGGCTGTGCGGAACTTCTGTGGATGATGAACGAATTTCTGGGCGCAATCATGATCAAACCACCCCCGGACACTCTTCCGAGTGGGAATTCCTCGCTCTCGCTCGCCCTAAAGAGTTGATCAACGGAATGGGGGTGACGTGAGGCGAGCTGCGCCCTGTGGGTGACAGGGAGCCGACTGGGGCGATTTGTCGACCTCACTCCCCAGCCATATCGACTTGTCCCCAGGTTGAGCGCACAGCCTGTGGATAACTATGTGGGTGGAAGGAAAATATGCAGGTAGGACTAATGGTTCGTGCCTGTGGACGACCGCCCCCGGCGACCGAGGCGATGGGGCACGATCAGGTCAGGCCCGACCGTCCTGGGCCCTCGCCAGCCAATCGGAGGCCGCCATGAACTCCGCGTCCGACGTCCCGCGCCGCAGCGCCCGTACGTCCTCCACCGCGACGCCCGCCCGCGGGTACGAACCGAGGAACCGCACCTTCGGGCAGATCCGCTTCAGACCCATGAGCGCCTCGCCCACACGCCGGTCCGAGACATGGCCCTCGGCGTCCACGGCGAAGCAGTAGTTGCCGATCCCCGCGCCCGTCGGACGGGACTGGATCAGCATCAGGTTGACCCCGCGCACCGCGAATTCCTGGAGCAGCTCAAGGAGGGCACCCGGATGGTCATCACCCAGCCACAGCACCAGCGACGTCTTGTCCGCGCCGGTCGGCGCCGCGGGCCGCGCCGGACGGCCCACCAGGACGAACCTGGTCTCGGCGTTCTCCGCGTCATGGATCTCGGTGACCAGGGCCTCCAGGCCATAGGTCACCGCCGCGAACTCGCCGGCGAAGGCCGCGTCGAACCGGCCCTCCTGCACCAGTCGGGCCCCGTCCGCGTTCGAGGCCGCCGACTCCCACAGGGCCTCGGGCAGGTGGCCGCGCAGCCAGTTCCGTACCTGCGGCTGCGCCACGGGGTGACCGGTGACCGTCTTGATCTCGGACAGCTTGGTGCCCGGCCGGACGAGCAGCGCGAAGGCGATCGGCAGGACCACCTCGCGATAGATCATCAGCGGTTCGCCGGAGGCCAGCTCGTCCAGCGTCGCGGTGACGCCACCCTCCACCGAGTTCTCGATCGGTACGAGAGCGGCGGCTGCCTCTCCGTTGCGTACTGCGTCCAGCGCGGCGGGCACGGAGACCATCGGGACGAGTTCCCTGGTCGCGGCCTCGGGCAGCGTACGCAGCGCGGCCTCCGTGAACGTGCCTTCGGGGCCGAGATACGTATACCGGGTGGCTGACATACGGTCACCCTAATAGGCGCCCGGCTTTCAGGACTCCAGAAGCCGCTGGCCCACGTACTCGCCCTCCGCCGCCCCGCCCGGCACGGCGAAGAGGCCGCTCGCCTCGTGCCGGAGGAAAGGGGAGAGCGCGTCGCCCCGGTCGAGCTTCCGCTGGACGGGCACGAAGCCCCTGAGCGGGTCGGCCTGCCAGCAGATGAAGAGCAGCCCGGCGTCGGGGGTGCCGTCAGGTGCGATGCCGTCGTGGAAGGAGAAGGGGCGGCGCAGCATGGCGGCTCCGCCGTTCTGTTCGGGGGCGGAGATCCGGGAGTGGGCGTTGTCCGGGATCACGAGCTTGCCGTCGGGTCCGGTCTTGTCGAGGTCGAGTTCGGTGGTCTCCGTCCCTCCGGTGAGCGGGGCTCCGTCGGACTTACGGCGGCCGATGACCTTCTCCTGCTTGTCGAGGGGGAGCTTCTCCCAGTCGTCGAGCAGCATGCGGATCCGGCGGACGACCGCGTACGAGCCTCCGGCCATCCACTCCTGCGCTCCGGACGGGCCGGTGCCGCCTCCGGCGGGGACGAAGACGCGCTGGTCGAAGTCGGGGTCGGACGGCTTGGGGTTGCCGGTTCCGTCCACCTGGCCCATGAGGTTGCGGGCGGTCATCGGCCTGGCCGTGGCGCCTGCGGACCGGTTGAAGCCGTTCATCTGCCAGCGGACGGTGGCGGCCGCGCCGGCGTCCTTCTGCAGGGCGCGCAGGGCATGGAAGGCGACCAGCGCGTCGTCGGCGCCGATCTGCACCCACAGGTCTCCCTCGGACCGCTTGGGGTCGAGAGCGTCGGCGGAGAAGGCGGGCAGCGCGTCCAGCTGCGCGGGGCGGCGGGCGGTGAGTCCCGTACGGCCGAAGAAGGAGTGGCCGAAGCCGAAGGTGACCGTCAGGGAGGAGGGTCCGGCGTCCAGGGCGATGCCGGTGTCGTCGGTCGACGGTTCGCCCGCCATCAGGGCCTTGGCCGTCGCCGACCAGCGGCGCAGCAGTGCTGCGGCCTCCTTGCGGCCGGCTCCGGGCGCGAGGTCGAAGGCGATCAGATGGCCCCGTGCCTGAAGCGGAGTGGTGATCCCCGCTTGATGTTTCCCGTGAAACATCGCCTGGGTGGAGCCGACCGTCGTCAGTGCCGTCCCGTCGCCGGCCGAAGAGGCGGAGGTGCCGGAGTCGGCGACCGCCGCGTACACCCCGGTACCGCCCGCCGCGCCGAGGGCGAGACCGGCCGCGCTCGCCGCGCCGACCGTGCCGAGAAGCCGTCGGCGGGAGATCTCAAGGTTGTCGTCGTTGCTCACGTCGGTCAGCCGATCTTCACGTTCTTGTCGATGGTGGTCTGGTCGATGTCGGAGGTGCGGACGGTCACCTGGATCTGCCAGTCCCCGGCCATCGGAATCTGCACTCCGTTGGCGCTCCAGTGTCCGGCCTGGATCCGCTCGGGGACGACGGGCAGCGGGCCGACGTCCTTCGCCTTCAGGGTGAAGGCGACCTTGATCTCGGGAAGGTCCAGGGGTCGGCCGTCGGGGTCGTCGACGAAGAGGTGCAGGACGTTGGCACCCGTCCGGCCGGGGTCGAGGCTGAGCCGGACGGTCCCCTTGCCCGCGGCGCCTCCGGTGTCGAAGGGCAGCCGGATGTCGACGGGCCGCTCGGGGACGGCGGTCGAGCCGGAGGCGGACTGCGAGCGTCCCGACTCCTCCTCCGTGCGTCCGGGTTCGGTCGAGGTCAGGACGGTCGTCACGGCGAGCAGGACGACAGCGACGACGGCTTCGGTCAGGACGGAGCGTCGCAGGCCGGTGCGCTCGGGGTCGGCGTCCCGGTCCCGCTTCGTGCGGGCGGTGGCGACGGCGGCGCGCTGCCGGGCGAGCTGGGCGGCCCGCTCGGGGCCGACGGCCTCTTCCTGAGCGGCCTCTTCCTGAGCGGTCCCGTTCTCAGTGGTCCCATTCTCAGCGGCCCGTTCCCGGTCGTCCGCTCCCGGGTCGTCCTCTGCGGCGGTGGTCTGCGTGGTGTCCTCCGCCTCGGGGGCCTCCTCGGCCTCCTCGGCCTCCTCGGCTTCCTCGGCTTCCTCGGCTTCCTCGGCTTCCTCGGCTTCCTCGGGTTCCTCGGGTTCCTCGGCCTGCTCGGACGCCGTCGGGTCGCCGAGGCGCTGGGTCCAGCGTCGGGACACCCAGGCGATGCCGACCAGGACGGCCACGAGCCCGATCTTGGCCAGGAGCAGCCGGCCGTAGGACGTGCCGGTCAGGGCGGACCAGGAGCCGACCTGACGCCAGGACTGGTAGAGCCCGGTGGCCGCGAGGACGACGACCGAGCCGAAGGCGATCTTCGAGAAGCGTTCCACCGCCGCCCGCTCGATGCCCGGCGCCCGGTAGAGCGCGACGAGCAGGGCGGTCAGTCCGCCGAGCCAGGACGCCACGGCCAGCAGGTGCAGCAGGTCGACGGGCATCGCGATCGCCGGCTGGATGCCGGTGGACGCGTGCTCGGCGAGGGCCCAGGTGCCGGCGATTCCGGCGGCGACCACGGTGCCGCCGATCGCGAGACCGAAGGTGAGGTCCTTCTTCTCCTTCTCGTCCGTCCGCTTGGTGTACGTCCCGAAGAGCACGGCGATGAAGAGCGCCGCGGCGCCGAGCAGCAGCAGCCGGGAGATGAGCGCGGCGCCCGTCTTCGTCTCCAGGACAGAGCCCAGCCCGCCGAGGTCGAAGGCGTCGGCGAGTTCGCCGGAGCCGGTGTACGGGTTGCGGAGCAGCAGCATGGCCAGGGTGGCCGCGGTCAGGGTGAGCCAGCCCCTGACGACGAGCCGCTGAAGGGCCTGGACGCTCGCGCCGTGCGGCCAGCAGGCGAGGACGAAGGCGCCGCCGCCGACGAGGACGACGAAACCTCCGTACGAGAGATAGCGGGCGATGCCGTAGAGCGCGCCGACGAGTCCGCCGCCGACCTCCTGGTCGGGGAGGGCGACGGTGGTCTGGGAGGGGGCGCCGATGGAGAAGGTGAAGGCGCCCGCGATGGGGTGGCTGTCGGCGGAGACGGTCTGCCAGGCGACGGTGTACGTACCTTCGGGCAGCCCGGCACGGAGTCCGACCCCGTATCTGACGATCGAGCCGCTGCACAGGTCGCGTATCTCGGAGGTGTCCACGCGGTTGCCCGCCGGGTCGAGGACCCGGATCGAGTCGTCGCTCATGGCGACCTGCTCGGAGAAGGTGAGGTTGACGTCCTGGGGGGCGGTGGCGACCACCGCCCCGTCCTGCGGGTCGCTGCCGGTGAGCGCGGCATGCGCGGACGCGGGCGCCGCTGCGGCGAGCAGGGTGCCGAGAAGCGTGGCCGCGACGAGCAGCAGCCGAACCAGGGCGGTTCCGAGGCGCGGGGCGGTGGTGGTGGGCATGTGTGTCGTCAGTCCCTCAAGTAGCTCAGTGCTGCTTCGGGTTGTGGGTGGCGGCCTCGACGGGAAGGTCGACCTTGATGGGGTCTGACTTCTCGAAGTGCAGCTCGATGCTGACCTTCTCGCCCTGCTTCGGCTTGGTCTTCAGCGCCATGAACATGATGTGACTGCCACCACGTTCGAGCTTCAGCTCACCGTTCGCGGGGATGTCGAAGGACTTCACCTGCTGCATCTTCTGGTTCTTCGTCTCGTGGATCTGGACGTCGTCCGAGATCGGGCTCGTGACGGAGGTCAGCTTGTCCGCGGCGCCGCTGTCGTTCTTGATGGTCAGGAAGCCGCCTGCCATGTCCATCACGGGCTGCGGCATGAACGCGCCGCTGACCTTCAGTTCGGGCTTGCCGTCGGCTCCGGCGGCCCCGGCGGAACTGTCGGTCGAGCACCCGGTCAGCGCCAGCCCGGAGGTGAGGGCGAGGGCGGCGATCAGGGTGGTGGTGCGGCGGTTCACGGGTTCTCCCCCTTGATGAGCTTCGGCAGGTCCTTGGCGTAGTCCTCGACCCTCGTGTCCTCGCCGTACAGGACGTAGCCCTGGTCGGTCGTGGGCGAGAAGGCGATCACCTGGGCTCCGTGCATGGAGACGACCGAGCCGTCCTTCTCCTTCTTCGGCGGATCGATGCCGATGCCGATCTGACGGGCACCCGCCTGGATCGTGGTGAAGTCGCCGGTGAGCCCGACGAAGGACGGGTCTCCGGCGGCGGGCAGCCACTTGCCGAGTTCGGCCGGAGTGTCCCGCTCCGGGTCGGTGGTGACGAAGACGACCTGGAGCTTGTCCTGGTCGGCCTTGGGGAGCTGCTTCTTGGCGATGGCGATGTTGCTCATCGTCAGCGGGCAGACGTCGGGGCAGTGCGTGTAGCCGAAGTAGATCAGCGTCGGCTTGCCCTTGGTCTGCGCGCGAAGGTCGAACGGCTTGCCCTTGGTGTCCGTGAGGACGAGGTCGGGCTTGGTGAAGGGGCGGTCGAGGACGGTCGCCGCCCGGGTGCTGTCGCTGCCGCCGGAGACCTCGGCGACCGTTCCGCTGCCGGAGCCGGTGGCCTTGTCGTCTCCGACGCCGAGGCCGACCGCGGCCGTCACCACGGAGGCGGCGACGACTGCGGCGGCGGCGACGATCATGGGTGCGCGGCGGCTGGGCCGGGGGCGCGCGTCGGTGCTGGGATCGTTCGTCTTCTGGACGGACATGGAACTCGTTCTCTCGTGGTTCTTTTCGGTTCAGGCCGAGCGGCGGCGGCCGGCGAGCAGGCCGAAGGCGACGCCCGCGACGCCGACGAGGATGCCGACGATGCCGAGGACACGGGCCGTGGTGTCGCTGCTGCCGGAGTCGGCGGCGCTCTCGGTGTGGGCCTTGTCGCCCTTGGCCTCGTCCTTGGCCTTGTCGTCGTGGCCGGCCTTGTCGTCCGTCTTCGCGCCGGCGCCGTGGTGGTCGTCGCTCGCCGCGGAGAGCTTCAGCACGGGCGCGGGGTTCTGGAGTTCGGCGCCGTCCTTGGGCTCCTCGATCCAGCGGACGACCTCGTCGTTGTCGTACGTCTGGATGGCCTTGATGACGAGCTGGTCGGTGTCCTCCGGCAGCTGGCCGAGGGAGAGCGGGAACTGCTGGAACTGACCGGGGCCGATCTTCGCGCCGCCCTCGGCGGTCCACGTGACCTTGGTGACCGCCTCCTTGATGGTCTTGCCGTGCAGCTCCAGCGGCTTGGCGAGCGTGGACCTGGTGGTCTCGGCCTTCCAGCCCGGAACGGGCTGCGGCATCACCGAGGCGAGGGGGTGGTCGGCCGGGAAGTTGACCTCGACCTTGATGGTGGAGGCGTTGTCGCGCTCGTTGGGGACCTTGACGTTGACCGTGGCGTAGCCGCCCTTGGCGGCCTCGCCCTGGGGCTGGACGCCGACGTGCGCGAAGGCGGTGCCGGAGAGCAGCGCGACGGAGGAGAGGGCGATGCCGCCGGCGAGGGCGATACGGGAAACGTTCATGACTTCAGACACTCCAGCTCGTAAGAAGGGTCGGGGTTCCGGCACGCCGACGGCCGGAAGGGTGTGTTCCGGGTGGTGCGGGCGTACGACGGGCCGCGGGTCCGCTCTCGTTGAGCGGTCCGCGTCAGGCTGCGAGGACGCAGTCGGCGGCCGGGGGGCCGCGCCGGACGACCGTGTGCTGGAGTGCCTCGGCGCCGGTGGGCGGCGAGGTGTCGTCCGCGGTACGCGCGGGGCGCAGCGATCCGGCGGCCGGAAGCCCGGGGAGGCCGGCGAGCAGAGCCCGTACGAGAGTCAGCGCGGCGCGCAGGGAGCGGACGAGGGCGCATTCGGCGAGCTCGGTCGCCCCGTCGGTGGAGAGCCGGACGAGCCGGCCGAGGGCGAGGTCGCCGTGGCGCAGGAGCCAGCCGGTGGCGAGTGCGGCCAGGAGGTGGCCGAGCGCCATCGGCAGGTCGGGCAGGAGGTCGGCTCCGGCCGCTCCGGTCGCCAGGTGGGTGCCGTGGGCCGCGTGCGCGGTGACGGCGTCGGCCGGGTCGAGGCCGGCGTCGGTGATGATGCGGGTGGCGTCGGCGGCGCTCAGGGACGTCGCCCCGCCGCCACAGACGATCTTGGCGGCCATCCGGATCAGCGCGTCCTCGGTGACCGGGCCGAGGGAGCCGACCGAGAGCGGCCGCTGTCCGAGCCCGAACAGGACGTGCAGGCCGAGCTGTCCGCCGGCCAGCGCGGTGACGATGGCGGGGAGTGAGCGCTCCCGCCCGGCGAGGAGCACGGTGACGCCGAAGATCGTCAGGAATCCGACGGCCAATGTCCACAGGGCGATGCCCGCGCACGCGGCGAGGGCGTGCCCGAGTCCGGACAGCACGACGCAGACCGCGGTGAAGACCGCGGCCCTCAGCATGCGTGGCGCGAGCGCGGGGGCAGACATGGCGGGCCCATCATTGCACCAGCCCCATGCCTCACATGAGGCAGGTCCGGAAGATCACCTTTGGTGCCTTCGGGCCGACTTCGGACGGGGCGTCCGCCGGGGCGTCGGGCAGGTGAGGGGCGGTGCCTGGGGTGGGACCCCCGGGCCGGGCATACACCGGCGCGCGGCGTGTACACATCCGCCGAACGAGCGCTCTTGTGGTTGCGAGGGGCTTACGGGCCCCTTAGGGCGGCAATAGGTAACGGTATGTCGCGCCGCAGCATGTCGAGCCGCAGCCAGGAGGCTGAAGCATGAGCATCTGGTGGTCCCTCCATCTGAGGCGCGAGGCCGCGAGCGTTCCGCTCGCCCGGCGGCTGTTGCTCGGCACGATGGAGACGGCGGGGGTCGACCCCGACGTGTCCTACGAACTGTCGGTCGCTCTGACCGAGGCGTGCGCCAATGCCGTGGAGCACGGCGGGGACTCCGGTTCCGGCCCGGCCTCGGAGGAGTACCGGGTCACGGCCTATCTGGACGGCGAGACCTGCCGTATCGAGGTGGCCGACTCGGGGCCGGGCTTCTCCGGGACCGGGTTCCCGGTGACCTCCGCCGCCGCGGACGCCGAGAACGGGCGGGGTCTGCGGCTGATCGAGGAGCTGGCGGACCACGTCCACTTCGGCCGTACGGGACGAGGCGGGGCGCTGGTCAGCTTCGACAAGATCGTGAAGTGGCGGACGGACGCACCGCTCGCGCTGACCTGACCCGGTGTGATCTGACGAGGTGTACGAAAAGGCCTCCGCCGACCGTGACGTCCGCGGAGGCCTTCGTCGTACGCGCGCCTCGTGCGAAGCGCGGTGCGTCAGCCCTTCAGGCCGGCCATCCACGCCTCGACCTCGTCGGCCTGGCGCGGCAGCGAGGCGGAGAGGTTCCGGTTGCCGTCCTCCGTGACGAGGATGTCGTCCTCGATCCGGACGCCGATGCCCCGGTACTCCTCCGGCACGGTCAGGTCGTCGGCCTGGAAGTAGAGCCCCGGCTCGACGGTCAGGCACATGCCCGGCTCCAGGGTGGTGTCGACGTACGCCTCCGTGCGCGCGGCGGCGCAGTCGTGGACGTCCATGCCGAGCATGTGACCGGTGCCGTGCAGCGTCCAGCGGCGCTGCAGACCCAGCTCAAGCACACGGTCGACGGGGCCCTCGACCAGGCCCCACTCGACCAGCTTCTCGGCGAGCACGCGCTGGGCGGCGTCGTGGAAGTCGCGGTAGGCGGCGCCGGGCTTCACCGCCGCGATGCCCGCCTCCTGCGCCTCGTACACGGCGTCGTAGATCTTGCGCTGGAGTTCGGTGTACCTGCCGTTGATCGGCAGGGTGCGGGTCACGTCCGCGGTGTAGAGCTCGACCGTCTCGACGCCGGCGTCGAGGAGCAGCAGCTCGCCGGAGCGGACCGCGCCGTCGTTGCGGACCCAGTGGAGGGTGGTGGCGTGCGGGCCGGCGGCGCAGATGGAGCCGTAGCCGACGTCGTTGCCCTCGACGCGGGCGCGCAGGAAGAAGGTGCCTTCGATGTAGCGCTCGCTGGTGGCCTCGGCCTTGTCGAGGACCCTGACGACGTCCTCGAAGCCGCGGGCGGTGGAGTCGCAGGCCTTCTGGAGCTCGGCGATCTCGAAGGCGTCCTTGACGAGACGGGCCTCCGAGAGGAAGACGCGCAGCTCCTCGTCGCGCTCGGCGGTGACCTTGTCGGCCAGCGCGGCCTCGATGCCGGCGTCGTGGCCGCGGACGGCGCGGACCGGCCCGGTGGCCTCCTTGAGCGCGGCGGCCAGCTCGCGGACGTCCTTGGCCGGGATACCGAGGAGCTGCTCGGCCTCGGTCAGGGAGTGGCGGCGGCCGACCCACAGCTCGCCCTGGCCGTCGAGCCAGAACTCGCCGTTCTCACGGTCGGAGCGCGGCAGCAGGTAGATCGTCGCCTTGTGGCCGCTCTTCGTGGGCTCCAGGACGAGGACGCCGTCCTGCGACTGGTCGCCGGTGAGGTAGGCGTACTCGGTGGACGCGCGGAAGCTGTACTCGGTGTCGTTCGAGCGCGTCTTCAGGTTGCCGGCGGGGATGACGAGGCGCTCGCCGGGGAAGCGCGCGGAAAGCGCGGCGCGGCGGTCGGCGGTGTGCCGCGCCTGGGCGATCGGCTCCAGGCCGTGCAGCTCGGTGTCGGCCCAGCCGGACTTCATGTTCTCGGCGAGCTCGTCGGATACGCCCTGGTACAGGCCGTTCTTGCGCTGCTTGATCGGCTCTTCGGTCTCGTCCGGGGTTTCCGGGGTGAGCTCGTCTGCCACGGGGGTCTCCTTTGGTACGACACTGAACCCCCTCCATCGTACGGTCGTACGGAAGGGGGCCCAGGGCCGGAAGACCCATTACCGCTGAGTCACCTGCGGGCTACACGCGGCTCACGCGCGGCGGGCGCGTCGCCGGCGCGGGGCGCGGGGCGCGGGCGCGGTTCACCCGCGGCGGGCGCGGCGGGTGCGGCGCCCGCCGCGCGTGAGCAGCGGTCGAAGCGCC